>NZ_JACJFH010000027.1:0-51123 GCF_014164495.1 Pseudoalteromonas sp. SG41-5
GCCCAGAGGTTCGCAGCTTTTTAGTTGCTAATGCAATGTATTGGTTAGAAGAATTTGCCATTGATGGATTACGTGTCGATGCTGTTGCCTCAATGCTATACCTTGATTACAGTCGTGAAGATGGACAGTGGATCCCGAATAAGTTTGGCGGACGTGAGAATCTTGGTGCTATTGAGTGTTTAAAACAAGTTAACTTACGTTGTTATGCTAATAACCCCGGCATTATGATGGTAGCTGAAGAGTCAACGGCATGGCCTGGTGTTACCCGTCAGGTGAATCATGATGGCTTAGGGTTTGGTTACAAGTGGAATATGGGCTGGATGAACGACAGCCTTCACTATATGCAACGCGATCCTTTATATCGCCAACATCATCATCACGAATTAACTTTTTCGATGGTGTATGCCTATAGTGAAAATTATATTTTACCTTTAAGCCATGATGAAGTGGTGCACGGTAAAGGCTCATTAATTGAAAAAATGCCTGGTGATGATTGGCAAAAATTTGCAAATTTACGCGCGTATTATGCATTTATGTGGGCGCATCCAGGCAAAAAATTACTGTTCATGGGCGGTGAGATTGCCCAGCGTAGCGAGTGGAATCATGATCAATCAATTGATTGGCATTTACTTGAGCATCTATCGCATCAAGGTGTACAACGAACTATCGCGCAGCTCAATAAAGTATATCGCGATGTTCCAGCTTTACATCAGCTAGATACTGATCCGTCAGGTTTTAGCTGGATCGATAATCAAAATGCTCAACAAAGTATTTTTAGTTTTATTCGCTTTGCTAAGAAAGCCAGTAATTACGTGGTTGTGGTAAGTAACCTCACACCAACGGTTTATCATGATTATTGTATTGGTGTACCAAGCTCAGGTGAATTTGAAGTCATTTTAAATACCGATGACGAACAGCTATTTGGCTCTGGAGTACAAGTGTGTGGGCAATCAGCTAAAACAACCAGTACAGCAACTCCATGCCACGGGCATCAACATAGCATTAAACTCTCACTGCCAGCGCTTGCGACGGTTTATTTAAGAAGGGTGGCTGATGAGTTTATCGATTGAATTAAATAAAGGGCAAACTTTTCCGCTGGGAGCCAGTGTATTAACAAACGGTGTAAATTTTGCTGTTTATGCGCCATTGGCTAAACAGTTGTATGTGTGTTTATTTGATGCCAGTGGTCATACCGAAGTTTTAAAGTTAGCAATGAATAATAATGAAGGGGGGATATGGAGTTTACATATAACCCCACTGGCTATGGGCACTTTATATGGTTATCGCGCAGAAGGTGAATATCAACCTAAAAAAGGATTGTTTTTTAATAGCCAAAAATTGTTAATTGACCCCTATGCAAAAGATTTATTTGGTGAGTTTACCTGGAGTGAACGCCACTATGGGCAAATGCCTAAAGGTACTTTGAGTACGGTAAACAACGCCATTGATATCCCTAAATCTAGAGTCACACAGCTGCAGCCTTATCAAGGTAAAAAACCGGGCCATAGTTGGGGAGAAACGGTTATTTATGAATGTCACGTTAAAGGCGCCACAGCACGACATCCCTCTATTCCAAGTCAGCTACAAGGTACCTATTTGGGCTTGAGCCATCCCAGTTTTATAGAGCATTTACGTACACTTGGCGTAACCACTTTAGAATTGTTACCGGTACATAGTTTTATTAGCGAACAGTTTTTAACCGCCAAAGGCCTGCAAAACTACTGGGGTTACAATACATTAAATTTTTTTACACCAAATAAAGATTACTTAGTAACTGATGAAATTGGTGAATTTCAACAAATGGTTACTAAACTTCATCAAGCGGGTATTGAAGTGATTTTAGATGTGGTTTACAACCACACCGCAGAGGCTGGTAGCGACGGTCCTTTGTTATCTTGGCGCGGCCTAAATAACCCTGGTTATTACCGTAGTGTTAACGATAACCCTGAAGTTTATATCAATGACACTGGGTGTGGTAATACCTTAAATATAGACGACCCATTTAGCTTGAAAATGGTACTCGATAGCTTACGTTATTGGGTAGAAATAATGGGTGTTGATGGTTTTAGGTTTGATTTAGCAACTATTCTTGGACGGACGCCGCATGGCTTTAGCCAAACCCATAGTTTTTTACAAGCAATCAATCAAGATCCAGTGTTAAGCCAAGTGAAATTAATTGCTGAGCCTTGGGACATAGGCCCTGGTGGTTATCAATTGGGAGCATTTCCTGCGCCTTGGCGTGAGTGGAATGATAAATACCGTGATGTTGTTAGGCGCTTTTGGCAAGGGCAGCACAATATGCTGGCTGATCTTGCAAAACGTTTACATGGCTCTTTTGATTTGTTTGATCATAATCACCGTGGGCCATTAAATAGTATTAATTTTATAACCAGTCATGATGGCTTTACTTTAACCGATTTAGTGAGTTACGAACAAAAGCATAACGAAGCGAATGGTGAACAAAACCGCGATGGGCACAGTGCTAATTATTCGTTTAATTGCGGTGTTGAAGGCTTTACTGATGATTTAAAAGTTACCTCCATGCGGTTACAACAACAAAAAAACTTTTTACTTACCTTACTACTTTCCAAAGGAGTGCCTATGCTGTCATCAGGCAGTGAAATGGGGCACTCGCAAGGAGGGAATAACAATGCTTATTGTCAAAATAACCGCACTAGTTGGCTGGCATGGAAAGACTCGCAGCGTAGCCACAGCCTCATTCGTTTTATTGACGATGTATTGACCTTACGAAAGCAACACTGTGTGTTTAAACACAGTGTATTTTTACACGATAGCGATAAGCGATTTAGTGTTGATTGGTATACCGAGCAAAGCCAAGCCATGCAAGAAAGTGACTGGCATGATGGTTCAAAACAGTTTTTGATGTATAGCTTAAAAGATACACAACTAAATACGGCATTACTCATTATTTTGAATGCCAGTAATGTGGCAGTTAAATGTCAATTACCTGCTAATCACGATTTATCGGTATGGCGTTTAGCGCTTAGCAGTGTTGATCAAGCAATGGTTAAAAATACAGAACAGTTTGAGGTTGCTGCACAAAGCAGTTGGGTTTTTACAGCCAATTTAGAGGACGAATGTAATGGCGAATAATGGTGAACAAATGTGTGTTGCTAAAGGTTGGCAAGATGCCCCTTTAATAGATGAAAGTACGCTTGAAGATGATTTATCACGCCATTTCTATTATACCCTTGGGCGCGATAAGGTCGGAAAGTCTCAACTGTATTTGTATAACGCACTAGCGTTGACAATTCGCGATCGATTAGTCGCTCGTTGTCGAGCAACAAAACAGCAAATGCACAGTGAAAAGCGTCGTAAAACGGCTTATATATCACTTGAGTTTTTAATGGGCCGAGCACTAGGTAATGCCATTTTAAATTTAGATTTAGAAGAGCAAGTCAAACTTGCACTTAATAATTATTGCGCTCACATTGAACATGTTGCGCAAGCAGAGCATGACGCTGGGTTAGGTAATGGTGGTTTAGGCCGCTTAGCTGCGTGTTTTCTAGATAGTTGTGCGAGTTTAGCATTACCTGTAACCGGTTATGGTATTCGTTATGAATACGGCATGTTTAACCAGTCAATCGAAAATGGCCATCAAATAGAGCAGCCTGATAATTGGTTACGTGAAGGGCATCCATGGGAGCTGAGCGCACCAGAGCAAGCCAAGCGTGTTAAGTTTTTTGGCCATGTTGAAAGTTATACTGATAAGAACGGACGCATTCATCGACAATGGTTAGACACTGAAGATGTATTAGCTGTCCCTTATGATGTGCCGATCCCTGGCTATAAAAATGACATAGTTAACACCCTCAGACTCTGGAAATCAGAAGCCACTGATGAGTTTGATTTAGGTGAGTTTAACGCCGGTAGTTACTCAGAAGCCGTCGCGCATAAAAACCTTGCCGAACAAATCACCATGGTACTTTATCCTAATGACAGCAGCGAAAATGGTAAAGAGCTACGTTTAAGGCAGCAATACTTTTTATCGTCGGCGAGCTTACAAGATATTGTTGGTCTATGGGTATCACAGCATGGTGAAAAGTTTAGTGATTTTGCTGATTTTCATGTTTTTCAACTTAATGACACCCACCCAAGTATTGCTGTTGCAGAGTTAATGCGATTGCTGATTGATGATTATGACTTGGATTGGGATGCTGCATGGCAGATCACCACAAAAACCATGGCGTATACCAATCATACGTTGCTTCCAGAAGCGCTCGAAAAGTGGTCTGTGTCATTATTTGCGCGTTTATTACCGCGTATTCTTGAAATAATTTATGAAATAAATGCACGTTTTCTTGCTCAAGTTGCGTTGGCGTGGCCGGGGGATGTTGCAAAACAACAAGCGTTGTCTTTAATTGAAGAAGGCTCAGATCCACAAGTAAGAATGGCGTATTTAGCCATTGTTGGCAGTTTTTCAGTTAATGGCGTAGCAGCATTGCACACAGAATTACTTAAAGAAGGTTTGTTTAAAACTTTTTATGAATTGTGGCCTGAAAAATTCAACAATAAAACTAATGGTGTAACGCCAAGGCGGTGGATAGCTCATTGTAACCCCAAACTAACACAGTTGATTGGTGAAAAAATTGGTCAAGATTGGGTGAGGGATTTTGCGCAAATTAGCCAGCTGCGTCGCTATTATGATGATGTTAAATTCCATAAACAATGGCAAAGCGTCAAACTTGAAAACAAACAACGGCTAGTTGATTTAGTCAAAGAGCGTTGTGGTGTTGAATTTGACACTAGCATGCTATTTGATGTGCAAGTTAAACGAATTCATGAGTATAAGCGCCAATTACTGAATGTATTACACATAATTCACTTGTATGACCGGATCCGTCGTGGCGATACCGCCAATTTAGTGCCACGCTGTGTATTACTAGGAGGAAAAGCTGCACCGGGGTATTACATGGCTAAGCGCATTATTAAGCTAATTAATAATGTTGCAGATGTGATCAACAAAGATCCGCTTGCTCAGCCTTATTTACGGGTGGCATTTTTACCAAATTATAATGTTACAGCAATGGAAACGATTTGCCCCGCAACAGACTTGTCTGAACAAATTTCAACCGCAGGTAAAGAAGCATCTGGTACCGGTAATATGAAGTTTATGATGAATGGGGCGTTGACGATTGGCACTTTAGATGGTGCTAATATAGAAATTCGCGATGCAGTAGGGGCTGATAACTTCTTCTTATTCGGCGCACAAGCGGAACAAATTGAGGGAATAAAACAAAGCTACAACCCATTACACATTATTCATAATACGCCTGACTTACTAAGTGTTATGCAATTACTTGAAAGTGGGCACTTTAATTTATTCGAACCTGGTTTATTTGACGACATTATTGGTGCAATCAAAAGCCCACATGATCCTTGGTTGGTTGCCCACGATTTTGATAGTTTTGTACAAGCACAAAAGGCGGTTGAACACGCTTATCAAGATCAACAGCATTGGACGCAAATGAGTATTTTAAATACTGCGGCCAGTGGTACTTTTTCAAGTGATAGAACGATCAGCCAATACAGTGATGATATTTGGCATTTGGAAGCATTAACAACATCTAGTTCGGCCGACACAGCCGTAAGCAACAGCAAAGATTAATACGGAGATAAATTATGCCAAGTTATGCAAATCGCTACATAAGTAGTCTGACACGAGAAACCTACGCACTGATTTTAGCAGGGGGCAGAGGTTCACGCTTACATGAATTAACAAACTGGCGGGCCAAACCGGCAGTTTATTTTGGTGGCAAACATCGTATTATCGATTTCCCGCTATCAAACTGTATTAATTCAGGTATTCGTCGTGTTGGGATTGCCACACAGTATAAATCGCACTCGCTGATCCGCCATGTCAACCGTGCATGGGGCCACTTTAAAAAAGAACTGGGTGAATCGGTAGAGATATTACCGGCATCACAGCGTTATGGTGACGAATGGTATTGCGGCACTGCAGATGCGGTGTTCCAAAATATGGATATTATTCGTCATGAGCTACCTAAGTATGTAATGATTTTATCTGGCGATCATGTTTACCGTATGGATTACGGCGGCTTATTGGCAAAACATGTTGAAACAGGTGCAGACATGACGGTGTGCTGTATTGAAGTTCCTTGCGAAGAAGCCGCAGAAACATTTGGTGTGATGACGGTAGATGAAGAGAAACGAGTACGTCGTTTTGATGAGAAACCGAAAATGCCAAGTTCAATTCCTGGTCGTCCGGGCACTTGTTTAGCGTCAATGGGTAATTATGTATTTAATACTGAGTTCTTATTTGAACAACTAAAAAAAGACGCAGAAAACGAAGGTTCAGGCCGTGATTTTGGTCATGATATTATTCCGGCAATTATTGAAGAGCATAATGTATTTGCTTTTCCATTTCGAGAGCCAGGTCATGACGGCCAACCTTATTGGCGTGATGTGGGTACACTTGACTCATTCTGGGAAGCAAACATGGAACTGGTGATGCCAGAGCCACAGCTGGATTTATACGACCCAACTTGGCCTATTTGGACTTACCAAGAACAACTGCCACCGGCTAAGTTTATTTTTGATAATGATGACAGACGTGGCATGGCTGTAGATTCAACCGTATCAGGCGGCTGTATTATTTCAGGCTCGGTGGTTCGTAAATCACTGTTATTTTCTAATGTACATATTCGTTCATACTGCGTCATTGAAGAGTCAGTGATATTACCGGGTGCGATTATTCAACGTAATTGCCGCATTCGCCGTGCTATTATCGACCGTGGTTGTGAAGTGCCTGCGGGCGTTGAAATTGGTTTTGATCGTAAAGCAGACGAAGAAAATGGTTTCAGAGTATCTAAAAAGGGTATTGTGTTAGTGACCCGTGAAATGCTCACAGAACTTTCCAAAAAACTTGAGCGCCAAGAGCGTGAGAGTAAACGATTAGCTTAAAATATCATACAGTTGTAGGAAGTAAGAAAAAGATGCATGTATTAATGGTTGCGGCCGAAAATGACGCTTTACCAAATGCCAAAGTGGGTGGTGTTGCAGATGTACTACGAGATTGTCCCAAAGCATTAGCGGAGCTTGGCTTAACCGTTGATGTGGTTATTCCAGATTATGGTTTTACCGCGTTAGAGCGTGTGCAATTAGGCACGCTCCATGTGCCCTTTGCCGGATATATCTATGATGTTCAAGTGTGGCAAGTATATGTTGATCAGCAGCAAGTCAGGCAATTAGTACTATCACATCCGTTATTTAGTCAGCACCATGGCGCTGTATACTGTAATGATGATGGTGACCGACCTTTTGCCACTGATGCCACTAAGTTTGCATTATTTAATGCTGCAGTGTGTGAAGCGCTATTGCAAGGTGTGATCACTCGTCCTGATGTGTTGCATTTGCATGATTGGCACAGCGCGTGTGTGGCGGTATTGTTAAAGTTTGATCATCGGTTTGCATCTTTTTCTTCTTTGCGCAGCGTATTTACAGTACACAATATTGCACTGCAAGGGATCCGCCCATTCAAAGGAGATGATTCAAGTTTAGAAGCATGGTTTCCGGCGTTGAGTTATAACGGCGAGATATTATGCGATCCGCGTTATCCTCATTGCTTTAATCCGATGCGCAGCGCTATCAATTTAGTTGATAAGATACATTTAGTATCTCCAAGCTACGCACAAGAAGTATTGCAAGCCAGTGAACCGCATAATGGTTTTTTTGGTGGTGAAGGCTTAGAGCGCGATTTGAATAATGCGATGGCGAACAATAAAGTCGTCGGAATATTAAATGGCTGTGAGTACACTGAGCACAATGCACAGTCAACCAGTACGCTATCACAATTATACTTTGAGATAGAGCAGGCATTGTTTGTTTGGATGGCTAAAGAAGTTAACCTGCAAAGCAGTAACTATATAGCTCATCAACGGTTGCAGCAGTTCATTGAGCAGCCAGTTAAAGGGCCTTTAGTCACCAGTGTTGGACGCCTAACCGATCAAAAAGCTTTGTTACTGCGCCAACCCTACGAAAACCAGCAAGTGCTTGATGCATTGTGTGAAAAGTTAAATGAACAGCAAGGACGTATGATCATTTTAGGTTCCGGTGACACGGCCCTTGAAGAGGTTATAACAACTGCCATGGCACGAAATAGTAACTTATTATTTTTAAAGGGTTATGGTAATAGCGTTGGCGAATTACTGTATGAGTTAGGGGACTTATTCTTGATGCCTAGCTCCTTTGAGCCATGTGGTATTAGCCAAATGCTTGCTATGCGAGCAGGGCAGCCTTGCTTAGTACATCAAGTCGGTGGTTTAAAAGATACTATCACTCATTTGGAAAATGGTTTTAGCTTTAGTGGTGACACATTACAAACACAAAGCGAGGCGCTGGTAACGTGTTTTGCTAATACTCTTACTCTGAGACAAGAACAACCCAAACAATGGGATGAAATTGTCAGCAATGCTAAGGCTGCTCGCTTTACATGGTCTTATGTAGCAAAGGACTATATCAGTAAACTTTATAATTAATACTGCTATTTATCATCTTACTAGCTATAATGGATTGCAATAACATTATGATTTAGCTACTTAGTATTGTGTTTTATTTCGTAACTAACCATCAATAGTCGAGTTTAAGGGTGAAAAAGTGCAAGTATTTGTTGCGCGCCAAGCAATATTCAATCGTCAACAACATGTAGTTGCCTATGAATTATTGTTTCGTAATAGTACCAATAATTGTTTTCCAGATATTGACGAAAGCGTCGCAACAGCAAAACTGATCATGGAAAATCAGCTTAATTTTGGCACTCGACATATTACTGCTGGTAAAAAAGCACTGATTAATATCGGTCCTGATTCTTTAAAAATGGATTTATGTGCATTTTTGCCTTCGCAAGATGTGGTACTTGAGTTGCTCGAAACAATTGAGCCGACAGAAGAAAACTACCAGCTATGTCGTGCGCTGTTTCATAAAAACTTTGTGTTAGCACTTGACGATTTTGTATATGAGCCTAAGTGGGAAAGGTTTTTAAAACTTGTTAAATTAATCAAATTTGATATTCAAATAACTCCTTTGCAGCAAATTGAACCGATGATTCGACGGCTGCAAAAATACAAAAAGCTAAAGTTGCTTGCTGAAAAAGTCGAAACTATTGATGATTTTAAAATAGCTCATAAGATGGGCTTTGATTATTTTCAGGGTTATTTTTTTGCCAAGCCGGTAGTCATTCAACAAAAAGACATTGATATAAACTATGCATTAGCATTGACCATCTATGCACAAGTTATGAAAGAGCATCCTGATATCAATGCGATTGCGCGATTGTTTCAATTAGATACAGCGTTAGCATTTAAGTTATTAAGATTGATCAACAGCGGTGTGTTTCCTGTCCAAAAAGAAATAGAGTCACTCAAACAGGCTTTAGTCTATTTAGGCCATGATCATATAAAGAAGTTTGTTAGTTTGATCATTACCGCTCACGTTGGACAAACGAAACCTAACGAATTGATCAAAATGTGTATCATTCGGGCGCGATTTTGTGAGCTGATAGCGAAAAAGATAGCGCCTTCGCAAGCGAATAGTGCCTTTTTAACCGGTCTTTTTTCGTTGTTGGATGCAATATTAGATCGCCCAATGGAGCAATTACTCCTTCGTTTACCATTTCCAGAACCAATCAAAGACGCTCTAATGGAAGAAAAAAACACCCTGTATTATATCCTTGCAACAGTAAAAGCGTATGAATCAGGTAGCTGGTGGGCTATGGAGCAAGCAGTTGTATTTATTAACATAAATAGTGATTTACTGCCGAAGTTTTATCGAGATGCGCTAGACTGGTCAAACATACATAAGCACAACTAATAAGTCGAGCCCAATAATGCGTAATCAAAATATGGATGTTATTCGTGGTGTTGCTGTGCTTGGCTTAATGTACATGAATGCCTATTCCTTTGGTTTATTTGAATTTGGTTACGTACCATTACAGTCCCCGCCTTTTTCGGATCATGTTATTCAATGGGTGAGCCTTAGTGTTATTGACGGCCGCTTTCGCAGCTTATTTTGCTTACTCTTTGGTGCTGGCTTATATATTCAGTGGCAGCGTTACCAGCAGCTTGAGCAATTGCAAAAACGCTTAAAAGTATTGGCCGTGTTTGGTTTACTACATGGCTTTTTGTTGTGGGCTGGTGATATTTTGTTTATCTATGCATGCGCAGGTTGGTTGGTCATACAGTA
The DNA here is from genome assembly GCF_014164495.1 of Pseudoalteromonas sp. SG41-5. Taxonomy (NCBI): domain Bacteria; kingdom Pseudomonadati; phylum Pseudomonadota; class Gammaproteobacteria; order Alteromonadales; family Pseudoalteromonadaceae; genus Pseudoalteromonas; species Pseudoalteromonas sp. SG41-5. The sequence continues at coordinate 10,222 of NZ_JACJFH010000027.1, forward strand.
CCTTGATGCGAGTGACGAGATGTTATTAAAACGCGGTTGGCAATTTCTATCATTAGCCGCAGCGATAACGTTTTTGATAGCCTTAATTGACCCCACACTGACTATCTATCGAGATTCAGCCGATTTTTTAGCAAGTTATAATGCTTCACGAGGATCGGCATTAACTATTTTTGTCAATAATAGTGTGATGTTTATCGTGATGCTCATTGCACTTCCGCTGATCACTTTGTGGATGGCTGCAGGATTAATGCTATTCGGTATTTATGGCTATAAAAATAAACTGTTTGAGACTGGTTTAACTAAATTAAGCAAAATCAGAGTTTTGTCAATTGCGCTACTGTTAAGTGCGATTAGGATCAGTTTTGAATACCAATCTAGCTTATTTATTAGTGCATTAAAAGAACCCGTAAGCTGGTTTGCAGCATTATTCACAGCCCTATTAATTATTCATTTTGTGGTAATGCTGATGACAAAACATGACTTTCACTTTATTGCATTGCAGCGTGCAGGAAGGCTCGCATTAACTTTATATCTAATGCAAACTATTTGCTTGTTATTGTTGTTTAAAGTTTTTTATCCGCACTGGGTGCTAAGCTTTAATCATTTAGAATATTACGTATTAGTGAGTGGTTTAGTTATTTTTCAACTTAGTTTTAGTGTGATTTATTCGCGTTATTTTAAGCAAGGTCCAATGGAATTTATTTGGCGAAAGTATGCAAATGCTGCTTGAGTTGAAGCTACTGTAAATAGTGTGGTAATTTTTCACTGTCACTGCAGGTTAAAATTATCGCAAACCCATATACCGTAAAACAGAGCAATCGTTTAAGTATAAACAAACAGACTAGATGTTTGCTGTGAAAAGGCTAATTGTTGGTTTAACGGCGCTTTATACTGCGTTATTAATTTTAACAAGTGGCTTCTATTGTTTGCAATCTATGCCTTGTCTAAATCGCTTTTAAATTCAACTGAGCTCGCATCTTAAGGTGGTTTGGGTATACAATATCGGCCTTTAAAATTAATATGAATTTGGCCCATGACAGACTTAAAACGATTAAATAAATTTATTAGTGACACTGGTTTTTGTTCACGACGCGAAGCGGATAAATATATTGAAGATGGTCGTGTTACTGTCAATGGTATTCGACCGGAAATGGGTGTCAAAGTAGCATTGTCTGACACGGTACTGATTGATGGTAAGCCGCTGAAAAAAGTGCCGAAACGCGCGTACATCGCTTACAACAAACCCGTTGGTATAACCTGTACAACTGAGCGTAAAATTCAAAGTAATATCGTCAAAGCGGTTAACTACCCAGATCGTATTTTTCCAATTGGTCGCTTAGATCGCCCATCAGAAGGGTTGATTTTCCTGACAAATGAAGGAGATATCGTCAATAAAATCCTTCGTGCAGGCAATAATCATGAAAAAGAGTATGTTGTTACAGTCGACAAGCCATTAAATCGTCAGTTTGTGAATAAGATGGCAGGTGGTTTACCAATTTTAGATACAGTCACGAAAAAATGCAAAGTTACACAAACAGGACCGCAACAATTTACTATTGTATTAACGCAAGGTTTGAATCGTCAAATTCGTCGTATGTGTGAGTACTTGGGCTATGAAGTGGTCACCTTAAAACGCGTACGTATCATGAATGTCACGTTAAAAGGCTTAAATGTTGGCCAGTGGCGCCATTTAACTGAGCAAGAAATGGCTGAGATTAATAACTCGATTGCCGACTCGGGCAAAACCGAGGAGTTATCAGTGGATGAGAACAAACAATCTGCGAATATCAGCAAGCCTAAACAAGCACGCACGCCTTACAAAGATAACGATAAAAAGCGTGATTTTGCTAAGCATGTCAAACAAGGCCGTTTTGATTCTAAAAATGACCAAATTAACGCCAAACCTGCAAGAAGAAATAGCACCACTCGCACAGGCACATTAAGCCTTAAAAAATAAGATCAAATTGTAAAACCAGGAACAACATAAATTGTGCTCCTGGTTTTATTTAAACCTCAGTTATTTTGCTTTTGGCACCTCAATTTTAAATAGCACGGTATAGAGCACCGGCACTACGATTAATGTCAGCACGGTTGCAAAGCCTAAACCAAACATAATCGTCACCGCCATTGATTGGAAGAACACATCAAATAATAATGGGATCATTCCTAAAATGGTGGTGATTGCTGCCATCGCAACGGGGCGCACACGGCTTACACCGGAATCAAATACTGCTTGATAAGGCTCTTTGCCTTCACTGAGCTCAAGGTTGATCTGATCTACCAACACAATGCCATTTTTAATCAACATACCGCTTAAGCTTAATAACCCAAGTAGCGCCATAAAACTAAATGCGGCGTTCATCACTAGCAAGCCGGCGCTGACACCGATGATTGCTAAAGGTACTGTGGCCCAAATAACCAGAGGTTTTTTTACTGAGTTAAATAGCAACACAGTGACTGCAAACATCGCTAAGTAGCCCAAAGGTAACGAGCCAAAAATAGCTTTTTTTGCCTTTGTTGATGATTCAAACTCACCGCCCCATTGTAATTCATAGCCATTAGGGAGTTTAATTGCTTCAATACCTGGCCTGACTCTTGAAAATAGTTTAGCGGGTGTTTCATCGCCTATTACGTCATGATCGGCCATTACTGTAATAGTACGTTTGCGATCGCGGCGCATTATTAGGCTGTCTTCCCACTGTACAACAAACTCATCCACCACTTGAGTAACTGGCACGAATACGCCTAATACTGGGCTGTATATTTGTAGGTCACGGAGGCTTTCAACATTAAGACGCTCTTGTGCCGGTGAGCGGGCAATAATGGGGATCTGTTGAGTACCATCTTTGTAAATGCCGACTTTTTTACCGGAAAAACTGGTTAATAATAGTTGGTCCAAGTCTGTTTTAGCGATACCCAGACGCCGCGCTTTTTGTTCGTTAAGTTGCGGGCGAATGAGTTTTGAGCGTTCACGCCAATCATCACGAATATTATAAGCACCGGCATCTTTTGCTAGCACTTCTTTTGCTTGTTTAGCTAATTGGCGAAGCACTACTGGATCAGCCCCCGAAAAACGCGCTTCTATTTTAGCATCAGTAGAAGGGCCTATTTCCATACGTTTTATTTTAAGCTTGGCATCAAATACATGGTTGTATTCATAGTCGCGAACTTTTGCAATCATCGTCGCCACTGCTTCGCGGTCTTTTACACGGATAATTAATTGACCATAAGCTGGGTATGATTTTTCAGGTGCGTAGGTCAACATAAACCGTGGTGCGCCTTGTCCTATCGTTGATGTTACTTCTTCGACCAGCTCATCTTTTTGTAAGAATGCTTCGAGTTTGGCGACGCCATCTAAAGTGGCATGAATATCAGCCCCTTGGGTATGCCAATAATCTACGTAAAACATTGGCGTGTTAGAAGCTGGAAAAAACGCTTGTTTAATAAACTTAAAGCCAAAAACAGAGCTAGCTAATAAAACGACCATCAACAATAAAGTGGTTTTACGAAAACGCATCGAGGTGCTTAATAAACTTTTATATAGATTAAAGATCACACCTTGATATGGATCTTCATCATGGCTTTGCTGCTTGAGCTCTGTTTCTTTGAACATTAAGTCAGCAAAGAAAGGAGTTAAGGTGATGGCAGTGATCCAGCTTAGTAATAATGAGATAAATAATACCCAAAATAAGCTGCCGGCAAATTCCCCACTAGCGTCAGAGCTTAAGCCAATTGGCGCAAATGCAGTAATCGCAATCACGGTTGCGCCAAGTAAAGGCCACTTTGTTTGCTCCACTATATTAGCCGCTGCTGTTATCTTTGTTTGCCCTCGCTTTAGGTTTATTAAAATCCCTTCGGTGACTACGATGGCGTTATCAACCAACATTCCTAATGCAATGATCAGCGCACCTAAAGAGATACGTTGTAAATCAATCGCAAACAGTTTCATGAAAATGAATGTACCTAATACGGTCAGCAATAAAATTGCCCCGATCAGTACGCCACTTTTAAAGCCCATAAAGACAAGCAGGACAACAATAACGATAGCGACAGCTTCGAGTAAGCTGATGATAAAGCCATTGACTGATTTTTCGACTTCAACAGGTTGGTTATAAACGGTATTTATTTCCATGCCATGGGGGCGCTGATATTCAAGCGATGCTAAATGCGCTTTAATGTTATCGCCTATATCCACAACGTTTACACCACTGCTAAACGATACGCCAACGAGCAAGGCTTGCTGCTGGTTAAAACGGATTACATTATTAGGTACTTCGGCGTATTCACGAAACACCGTTGCAACGTCACCGAGGTAAATCAGTTCATTTTCACCTGGTTTTGAGATCAGTAGATTTTCGAGCTCTTTTACGTCTTTGAATTCGCCTGTTGGGTGCAGTCTAATTGATTCATCGCCTACGCGTATTTTACCTGCATTCGATACGGTATTTTGTGATTGCAATAATTGATATATTCTAGTTGGTGCAATACCAAGCTGCGCCAGCTTACGCGTCGATATTTCAACCATCACCTGTGCTTGTTGTTCACCACTGACGGTCACTTTACCTACGCCGTCAACGAGTACCAGTTCGCGCTTTAAGTAATCAACATAGTTTTTTAGTTCGTCATAAGAGTAACCATCGCCAGTGACGGCATACATTACGCCGTATACGTCGCCAAAATCATCTAAAATGGTACTTGGGTATACACCACTTGGCAGTGATGAAGCGTTATCGTTAATCTTGCGCCGTAGCTCATCCCAAATTTGTCGTAAGTCTTGTTTGCGATAGTTGCTTTTCATTTCAACGGTAATTTGTGATTTCCCTGGAGATGAAATGCTGGTTACGTAATCCACATACGGCAATTGTTGAATTGCATTTTCAATCGGAAAAGTAACTTCATCTTCTACCTGTTGTGGTGAAGCGCCAGGATATAAGGTGATCACCATGGCTTTTTTTATTGTAAATTCAGGGTCCTCAAGCTGACCAAGTCCTAAATAAGATACTACGCCACCGATTAATAGTAATAGCGCGCACATCCAACTGACGACCTTTTGTTTTATGGCAAGTTCAGCAATGCTCATTTTATAAGCCTCGCTCTTTTTGCCACGGACGTACTTGCATGCCTTCTTTAAGGTAGTGAACACCAGCTGCGACCACAGTTTGACCTTGCTCTAAACCAGCAAGCACTTCAATACCACGTCGATGTAATTGGCCAACTTCAACAGCTTGCTTTTTCACCTTGCCAGTCTGTGGATCGTATAGCCAGACATAGCTGTTATTAGTAGGCTGTGTTGGTTCAGAGAACACCGCTTCAACAGGGAGTAAAATATAGTGTGATTGCGAGTGAGTAACTTTACTTAGATCAATATCTACACTGCCGGTCATGCCTGCCAACAGGTTAAAATCCTTAGGCACAGGTAATGAAAATACCACCTTGTAAGTTAATGTGGCTGGATCTGCTTGGGTGTCGAATTCTTTAATCATTAAGGTATATGATTTATTTGGAAAACCGTCAAAAACCACGCTTGGCTGATAGTCAATGTCTTTATCAATACGGGCGATTAGTTTTTCGGGTACTTGAATGATCACATCCATTAAATCACGGGTTTCTAAGCGAAGAATGTTTTGTTTTGCTTGGATATTCTCAAAGTTTTTAACAAACACTTTGGAAACGGTGCCGCTAAAAGGGGCACGTAATTCGCTATTATCTAAGTTGGTTTTTGCAATTTTTAATGCCGACTCAGCTACCTGTTTATTGGCAAGTGCCTGATCAAGTTCGGATTGACTGGTAATTGATTTATTAAATAGTTTTTGTACGCGTTCAAGTTGCGAGTGCGCCAATTCAAAACGTGCTTTTCGCTCATCATATTGCAGTTGAAAATCTTCAGGGTCTAACTTGGCAAGGAGTTGATCTTTTTCAACATGTTGACCCGCCAATGCCGGGAACTCTAATAACTCACCGTTAACTCTAAACGCCAAATAAGAGCCTTGATTTGCCACTACTTCTGCCGGAAAACTGCGTATTGTCTGATCTGAGTTAGTATCAATTTCAAATAGTTTTACTGGACGAATAGCTTGTTCGACGTGAGTGTCGGTATTTGACTCTTTACAGGCGACTAAACTCAGTATTAATGTTGATATAATTAAAACTGGCGACAGTTTCATGGTCTTCTCCGTGGCTATGAAAACATAAATTAGGTGCAGCATACGCCGCGAACATATAAAATAAAAATTATTAAATTTTAAAAAGATCATAAATAAAATTTATAATCTTAAGTTGGACCATTATGAACTTAGTGCAGTTAAAAATGCTTGATGCCATTGTTCGCACTCAAAGCTTGTCGCAAGCTGCTTCAGCACTGTATAAATCGCAACCAGCTTTAACGTTAGCTATTAAGAAACTTGAAGCTGAGCTTGGTTTTGAATTGTTAGATCGTAGCCATTATCGATTGCAATTAACTGAAAAGGGTCGTATTTATCATCGCGAAGCAGCATTATTATTAGATGCTCAGGCACATTTAGCACAACTGGCCAGTGAGCTTGCACTTGGTAATGAAGCAAATTACAAAATTTGTTATGAGCAGTTATGTCACCAAGCACTGTATAACGATATTATTTGCAATGCTTTTGTTAAACATACCAGCACCGAGTTTAGTGTAACCAGCGGAAAACGCTTTGTTTCTCTTGAGCAAGTTAATAAAGGACAAGCAGACTTAGGGATTGGTCCGTGGTTTGATTTGTTTCATGCTACAGGCGATTTAGAAAGTTTACCGATTGGCAAGCTCGATATTGGTATTGTTAGTGTGACAGGATTAGTGCCAGATAAAGTAACTTATCAACAATTACAGAACTTTCCTTGTTTAGCGATGTTTGAAAGTGATATGAGTTTTGACTCTGATCGTTTATCGTATTCAAAAGGCTCTACCATGATGAAAATTGATGATATATCAACTTTAAAATCGTTTTTATTATCGGGAGCTGGCTGGGCAATGATGAGTTTAGCGCATTGTCAAAATGAACTTGAAAGTGGTGTATTACAACAAATTAAAATACTAGACAGAGAAAATACGTTTAGCGCACAGATCAGAGTATTCCGACAAAATGCCACTCATCATGGACCCGTGGCAAGAGCCGTGTGGCAAGATTTTAAGCAGTTAAGTAAAACGTTTTTAGGGTCGTAAATGCAAGCCAGTAAAGAAGACAAAATTTATACTGTGATGGCGAATATACCGCCAGGAAAAGTAGCTAGTTATGGACAAGTAGCGGCAATGGCAGGATTGCTAAATAATGCTCGGCTAGTAGGGCGGTTATTAAAGTTAATGCCAAAAGATTCAAGCATACCTTGGCATAGAGTAATCAACAGCCAAGGTAAAATTTCTTTTCCTGAAGGGACAGCGCAGTACCAAAAGCAATATCAATTACTGCAAAGTGAAGGCGTAATTTTTAAAAATGGTCGTGTTAATATGCGTCAATTTCAGTGGGACTAATTAAAAAATTTAACCGACCGTAATAATATAGCGGCTGATTGCAATATAGTGACAAACACAGCCTGCAATCACAAATACATGCCAAAGTGCGTGGCTATATTGACGACTTTTAGCACTATAAAAGAGTGTGCCGAGACTATACAAAATCCCTCCACTGAGTAACCACCATAGTGCATTTACTGGCACATTTAAATAAAGCGGGTAGACAATTGCAACTGCAAACCAACCCATTAATAAATATGTTGATAAAGACACCTTTTTGTTTTGTTTTTTCACCATTAATTTATAGCACACTCCGCCAAGTGCTAAAGACCATATAAATACCAGCGTTAAAATCGACCAAATTCCGGTTAATGAGAGTACTAAAAAAGGGGTGTAAGTGCCTGCAATCAAAATATAAATAGCACAGTGGTCACATTTTTTATAAAAAGCCCGCGCACCTATGCTGCTACTGCTGTGATAAAGCGTAGATGATAAAAACAGCAACAATAAACTACCGCCATAAATAATTGCACTGACCGTTGCTTCAATCGTGTGTATCTTGCCGGTAAGCTCCCACAATACAAACAGTGAAAATACAACGCCTGCGCCGTGAGACAAGCTATTAAGTTGCTCTTCTTTTTTAGAATAAGCGGGTTCAACCGACATCACATACTCATCGTAAAACATTAATATGGGTTTGAGTGTGCAAGTGTACGCTGAAACTTTCAATGCTTATTTATTGACTATATTTTAGTATTTTTAACCACTTTGAATGGTTTTAAAATTCACATCATCAAAAGGTTATGCACTTATGTGATTTAAAGTGCATAAAAAACAATTGGTTAAAATTTATTTCGTGGTTGGCACAACCTTTGATTAAGTAATAGCGACTAACTTAATAACACAATAGGGAATACCATCATGAAAAGCATTATTAAACTATCTGTTGCAGCACTTTTGGTTGTTGGTTCTACACAAGCAAGTGCAAATGACGGTCAATTAGATATCACTCAAACGCTATCAAACAGCATTGCACATTATATTGAAAGTACGAGTGATGAATTACAAAGCAAATTAAAACAGTCATTGTTTAGTGATTCGCAAAAAATGTTAACTGAACTGCTTTCACAGCATAGTGAGCAATCAGCTAAAGTTGCGGAAAATACATCACAACTCGTTGCAACTAGCAATGCAGTAAAAGTTGAGGATTAAGGCAATGAGCAGCGAATTAGGATTATTAGCTTTAATGTTAGCACCTGTAGTGAGCTTATTAAGTGTGTATGCCTCAGTTGAATTATTACGCAACGTAGGGCAGTGGTTAAACATAGGCTAAGGGGATAGCGATAAGTAATAATCAGTAACGTTGATCTTATTTGCTGCGGTGCACGTAACGTAATGCATAGTTAAACTGATGTAGTAAGCCTTATGAAACGTGCAATCTTTCCATTACCGGTATTTATTCTACCAAGCGGGTATACGCGGTTGCGTATCTTCGAACCTCGCTATCTTGATATGGTTAAAGAATCACTTAAAAATGATCATGGTTTCGTACTTTGCCAGTATGATGTTGATAGTTATCTCAACGTTCCTAGGTATGGATGCTTAGTTGATATTATTGACTTTTCACAAGATCAACAAGGACAACTATTAATTGATGTGGTGGCCAAATCTGTGGTTGAGTTAACTGATATAACTCAAGATAAACAGCAACTGCGTTTCGGTCAGCTATCTGCACCTAAAACATCTCTTTGGTTTGAACAACCTCACAACTTAGAGCGCGATGATTCATATTTAGTAACGGCACTAGAGCAGTTGTTTGCTGCTAATCTAGAGTTAACCGATTTATACCGCCAGACACACTTTGATGATCTGAATTGGGTGCTTGCAAGATGGCTTGAATTATTACCTATTTCAATTGATAAAAAACAACAGCTTGCCTTTAAATCGGACTTTGCGAATATCCACTCTTTCCTTCATACTGTGATTAATAACGAATTTTCCTAATTAATATGATCTTATTTTAGTTGCTCTGCGTATTGCACAAGCAAGAACACTAATAGGAATATTATGATGGTAAGTCAACAACTTTCAACACGTTGTGAACCTAACACAGGTAATTACACTGCCATGCCACAAACGCCAAGCAAAGAACTTGCAGATGCATTATCTGCGGTTGCAGCTAATCGTGATAAACACGCTTTTGCTTATTTATTTGCGTACTTTTCACCGAAAATAAAACGCTTTGGTATTAAGCAATTTAATTCAGAAGCGCAAGCGATGGAATTAGTGCAAGACACCCTTACCTCAGTGTGGCGAAAAGCACATCTTTATAATAATGATAAAGGTGCAGCTACAACGTGGGTATATACCGTAATGCGTAACGCATCATTTGATATGCTCAGAAAAATGAAAAGTAATAAAGAAGACAATATTAGCGAAGATATTTGGCCGCTAGTTGAGCAACATGATAATGCCGACTATGAATTTAGTGATCATCTTGAAAACCAGCAAATCAAAAATTACCTCGATAAATTACCTCAAGCTCAACGCGATGTTGTTAAAGGCGTTTATTTTCAAGATATGTCACAAGAGCAACTTGCAGATCAATTGAATATTCCAATTGGTACTGTGAAGTCACGTTTACGTTTAGCGTTACAAAAATTACGCAATGAAATGGGAGACCGCAATGATTAAACATCACCCAAGCGATGCGCTATTAGCGCAGTATTGTAATGCGTCATTACCGGCGAGTATCAGTGTTGCTGTCGCTATTCATCTTGACATGTGTAGTTGCTGTAAAGATAAAGTGCAACGCATTGAAGCGCAAACTGCTGTAGATGTGTTTGCGCATCATAATGAACAACTGCAAACTACAGATTTAGCTATTGATGAACTATCATTACTTGATGCAATTACTGCTGACGATAGTATTGATGATGTATATAAAGTGACGCCACAAACTATCCTTGTCAATCAGCAAAATTATCAATTGCCTCGTGCTCTTGCCCGTATTTCACATAGTAAGTTTATGCAAATGGGTAAGTTATCACGTTCTCGTATCGCTCTCGATGATGGTGCGCTACGTTCGAGTTTGCTACACATAGATGCTGGTGGGGAAATCCCTGAACATACCCACACTGGTTTTGAACTGACTTTATTACTCGATGGTGAGTTTAGTGATGAAGACGACCATTATGTGCCTGGCGACTTTATGTGGCTCGATGGTCGTCATCAACACACTCCGATCACAGAAAAAGGCTGTTTATGTTACACAGTAGTCAGTAGTGCTCTACACTTTAATAAAGGACTGAGTAAGTTACTCAATCCAATTGGCAATTTGATTTACTAGGAGTGTATATGCAGCAATCGACTATTCAAATAGGCATAAGTGCATGCCTTGCAGGTGAGAAAGTTCGGTTTGATAGTGGCCATAAAAAATCAAATTTTTGCATGGATGAATTTGCTAAACATGTTGAATATAAGCGTTTTTGTCCTGAAGTAGCGGTAGGTCTACCGATCCCAAGACCGACAATTAGACAGGTTAAAGTAGGCACAACTATTAAAGTGTGCCGTCCTGACGGCAGTGGTGATGTTGGCCCACAATTGACAGAGTACGGTAAAAAAGTTGCCACAGAGCAGGCTGCACAATTAAGCGGCTTTGTTTTTTGTGCTAAAAGTCCAAGCTGCGGCATGGAACGGATCAAAATATACAATGAAGCAGGCACCGGTAATACATCAGAAGGCGTGGGTTTTTTTGCTGCGCAAATTATGGCTCACAACCCATTGTTACCGTGTGAAGAAAATGGTCGTTTAAATGATATGCACTTGCGTGAAAACTTTGTAATGCGAGTGTTTACTTATAAAAACTGGCAATTATTGCGTCAACAACCAGCAACCCTGCATAGGTTAACGCAGTTTCATGCGCAATATAAGTATTTGTTAATGGCTCACAATTATCAGGCATATAAAGATCTTGGTAATTTACTGGGCACCTATGTTGGCGATGATTTTGAGCAGCTTGCTGACGATTATATTGCAGGTTTAATGGCAGCGCTGAAAAGACCTGCCTCACGCAAAAATAACAGCAATACTTTAATGCACTTACAAGGCTACTTTAAAAAACATTTATCCAAAATTGAAAAAGAAGAGTTACGAGATGCAATTGATGAGTATCGCTCAGGTTTAGTGCCGCTGTATGTACCGCTGACACTCTTAAAACATCATTTGAAAGTACATCCAAACGAATACTTAGCAAAGCAAGTTTACTTCAACCCTTATCCTCACGAACTTAAATTACGCTACGGAATTTAATGAACACTGTATTTTGGTTTAGGCGCGATTTGCGCCTTTTTAATAATCATGCCCTTTATCAAGCAATCGACAATGGTTGTAAAGACGCTATATTTTTTATCACTGAGCAACAATGGCAACGCCATGGTGTTGCTTCAATACAAATTGATTTGCTAAAACGAAGGTTAAACTTCTTAGGTCAGTTACTAGCTGATAATGGCATCACCTTGCATATCATTGAAGCGGGTAATTACGCAGGATGTGTGCAGCAGTTAAGCGAATTCTGCCAGCGACATTCAGTAACGCAGTTATTTGCCAATAAAGAATATGAAATTAATGAAGTTGAGCGCGATAACGCATTTTTACATCATGCTGATGAACTTAAAGTATCAGTCACCTTGTTTGATGGTGACGTGGTTGCACCGCCTGGAACGGTACTGAATCAAAGTGGTGAGATGTTTAAGGTGTTCACCCCTTTTAAAAATGCCTGGCTAAAGCAATATCAAGATACTCATTTTTATTTTCAAGCCCCCCCGACAATGTTTAGCCCAATACCTTGGCAAGGTTCAGCGTTACTTACCGGTGATGATTCCTCACATAAGTGGCCAGTTGATGATGCGTCATTAAGTCAAATCTGTGCCCGCTTTATCAGCGATAAATTACTCAGTTATAAAGATCAGCGAGATATTCCAAGTATTAAAGGCACATCAGGCTTAAGTCCGTATTTAGCTTTAGGCATTGTCAGCGTTCAGCAATTAATTGCTCTTGTACAGCAACAATATGTCGATGTTTTAAGTAGCTCTAAAAGCAATTTATTTACTTGGGTCAACGAGTTAGTGTGGCGTGAGTTTTATCGTCATTTAATTGTGGCTTATCCAAAACTTAATAAATATAACAATTTTAATGAGAAATATGACCCAGTAAAGTGGCGAACTGATGAGGCTGATTTCACTGCTTGGTGTGAAGGTAAAACAGGCTACCCGCTTGTTGATGCCGCTATGAGACAGCTTATTCAAACTGGCTGGATGCATAATCGCTTACGAATGGTAGTTGCCAGTCTTCTTACCAAACACTTGTTAATTGATTGGCGTAAAGGTGAACGTTTCTTTATGCAGCATTTGATCGATGGCGATTTAGCGTCTAACAACGGCGGTTGGCAATGGGCTGCAAGTACCGGGTGCGATGCCCAGCCATACTTTAGAATATTCAACCCGATTACTCAAAGTGAGCGATTTGATCCTGATGGTGATTTTATTCGTAAATATATACCGGAGTTGGAAAATGTGCCGAATAAGCAAATTCATTTTCCACATGAATATTTAGCGAAAAGCGGCAAAGCAAAAGCAGTTTATTGGCCAGCAATCGTTGATCATAAAACGGCTCGCTTACGAGCGCTTGATGCATTTAAGGTATGATATGAGCAACCACAGAACAGATAAATTTATCGCGATATACCAAAAGCTAAGTAAAGAAAATCTACATTTACTGAGTGATATTTATGCTGCAGACATTCACTTTTCTGATCCATTGCATGAAGTCGATGGTTTAGCTGACTTACATCAATATTTTGCTAAACTTTATAGTAATGTTATTGAATGCACGTTTGATATCAGTGATGCTGTTAGTGTAGGCGATAATGCTTTTGTTTACTGGACTATGTATTATCGCCATCCAAAGCTTAGTAATGGCCAGCAAATAGCCGTAGCAGGCCATAGCAAGTTAACATTTACTGGTGACAAAATCAGCCTTCATAAAGACTACTTTGATGCTGGTGCATTACTTTATCGACATATCCCTATTCTCGGTTCAATTATTAAATACATAGATAATAAGGCAGCGGAATAATGATCACGCTTATAACAGGTGCAACATCAGGTATTGGTGAACAACTTGCGAAACTGTATGCGCAAGCCGGGGATACAGTGATCGCTTGTGGGCGTAACCAAGAAAAACTAAACGAACTTGCGCAACTAACGAATATTGAAAGTTGTCAGTTTGACGCTACTGATTTACAAGAAATACGAAGTAGCACTGTTGCTTATACGCAATTTGATCGCGTTATTCTTAATGCTGGCAATTGTGAGTATATCGATGATGCGCATAATTTTGACAGTGCATTGTTTACCCGCGTTGTTACTACTAATTTGCTTTCGATGGGTTACTGTCTTGAGGCTTTACTACCGAGGATAAAGTCCGGTGGTCAGTTGGTGATTGTCAGTTCAAGCGTAACTTATTTACCGTTACCGCGCTCACAAGCATATGGCGCATCAAAAGCTGGGGTCAGTTACTTAGCAAAAAGTTTAGCCATTGATTTAGCTGATATTGACGTAACCTTAGTGCACCCAGGCTTTGTTAAAACACCGTTGACTCAAAAAAACGATTTTCCAATGCCAATGTCAGTTACTGCAGAAAAAGCGGCAAATTATATTATCAAAGGGGTCGCTAAGCGCCGCAAAGAGGTGCATTTTCCTTATCGTTTTACCCTTATTTTAAAATGTTTACGCATGTTGCCGCTGCCAATTTGGCTCATGCTTGCAAAAGGATTAAGTCGTTGAAAAAAATAGCAATTATAGGTTCTGGAATTGCAGGATTAAGCTGCGCGCATTTGTTGCACAAAAAGTATGATATTACGGTATTTGAAAAAAACAACTACATTGGTGGGCACACCGCAACGATAGATATACAGGTTGATGGTGTTAAGCGTGCTATTGATACTGGCTTTATTGTTTTTAATGATCGCACTTACCCTTATTTTGAAAAGCTGTTAAAGCGCATCGGCGTTGAACGACAACCGACAGAAATGAGTTTTAGTGTGCATAATCAGCAAACTGGTTTTGAATACAATGGCCACACTTTTGCCAGTTTGTTTGCTCAAAAGCGCAATATATTTCGTCCGCGTTTTTGGAAGTTACTTAGTGATATTGTGCGTTTTAACACCTTGTGTAAAAAACTATATCATGACAACGACTACCAAAGTGAGCAGATGCTAGGTCAGTTGCTCGACCAACACGGTTTTAATGATTTTTTTCGTTACCATTATATTTTGCCGATGGGCGCGGCTATCTGGTCAACAAGTATTAAAGAAATGAGTAATGTTGGCGTTGAGTTTTTTGTAAAATTCTTTTTCAATCATGGCTTATTAGATATTACTAATCGTCCGCAGTGGTATGTTATTCCCGGTGGTTCAAGGGAATATATCAATCCATTGATCAGTGGCTTTAAAGATAAAATAAAATTGAACACGGATATACAGTCTATTTTTCGCACCCCGGAGCAGGTGTTGATCCGATTGAAAAATGGTACCGTTGAGCAATTTGATAAAGTTATTTTTGCTTGTCATTCTGATCAAGCTCTCGCTTTACTTGAAAACCCAAGCACAGATGAAAAAGCAATTTTATCAGCCATTCCCTACACTGAAAATTCAGTGATTTTGCATACTGACACTGCTTTGCTGCCAAAACGTAAAGCCGCATGGGCCAGTTGGAATTATCTACTTACCGATAATCTTGATAAAGCTGCTGTTGTAACTTATCAAATGAATATTTTGCAAGGCATAACAAGTAAAACGCAATTTTGTGTCACGCTTAATCACCGCGAGGGAATTGATAAAACTAAAATACTCCGAGAATTTACGTATCATCATCCAGTATTCAATAAAACGTCTATTGCTGCTCAGCAACAAAAACAGCTTATTGATGGAGCCAACAACAGTTATTTTTGTGGCGCTTATTGGTATAACGGATTTCACGAAGACGGCGTGAAAAGCGCTGTAGATGTTGCTCGCAAACTTGGGGTTGAATTTGAATAGTGCACTTTTAATCGGTGATGTTCGTCATCACCGATTAGCAATTAAAGCGCATAGCTTTAATTATCAGTTGTACATGATGTGGGTTGATCTTAATGCTCCTCAGCAACTTGATGGTGTTCACCCTTGGCTTGGAACAACAGGCTTTAAAGCACTTAAATTTAAACAATCCGATTATCTTAATCGTGATTTAGATACTCAACAACCAATCAAACAACGAGCAATTAATAAAATTGTCGAGCTGGGGATTACTGCTCCGTTTAGTAATGTCTATATGCTCGGACAGCTGCGCTGTTTTGGGGTGTATTTTAGCCCAGTTAACTTTTTCTTCTATGAAACGGCTGATGGCGATTTTCCCTATATGGTTGCTGAAGTGAGTAATACCCCCTGGAACGAGCGACACTATTACTTGGTTGATTTACACAGGAAAGTGAACTTTAAAAAGGCTTTCTCCGTATCACCATTTATGAGTTTAGATATGGATTACCACTGGAAAGTGCGTTTAACAAAGCACAATACTATGATCCATATAGAAAATAAAAAAGATAATACGCTATTATTTACTGCCAGTTTGCGTTTACAACGCCAGTCACTCAGTCGTGCTGCGGTTACTGCGTTACTGAAACGTTTTCCTGCCATGACCATCACTGTGATGAAAGGAATTTACGTACAGGCGTTTAAACTATTTTGTAAGCGAGTGCCTTTTTTAGGTCACTCAGGCAAGAATTGATTAGCTAAAATAACGAAGGTCATGAGATGGAAAAAATATCCAGTTTAGCTGATAACGCATCAAGTAGCTTGTTAAGTAAGCTGTATAAAAAGTTAGTCATTGGTGCGTTTGATAGCATTGAAGTTGGCGCAATTACCCTAGTTGATGGTAACGACGTTCAACACTTTGGTGATCCTCAAAGTCACTTGCAGGCTAAAGTAGTTGTTAATAATCCGGCAATGTATAAAGCATTTGCGCTCTCTGGCAGTGTCGGAGCTGGCGAAGCTTATATTTTGGGCCTGTGGGAATGTACTAACTTAACTCAGTTGATTGAAATTTTTGCCATTAATCAGGCTCAACTGGACCAATTTGAACGTAAGTTTGCGTTTATTAGTAATCTTTACAATCGAATAAATCACCGTAAAAACAAAAATTCTGAGCAAGGTTCAAAGAAAAACATTGTTGCTCATTACGATTTAGGCAATGAGTTGTATTCATCATTTTTAAGCACTGAAATGCTTTACTCAAGCGCTGTCTACCCATCAAAAGATGCTTCTCTTGAGCAAGCACAAAGTCATAAGCTTGATTTAATCTGCCAACAAGTAGATTTACAACCCGGTGAAACGGTTATTGAAATTGGCACAGGGTGGGGAGCGTTTGCCATTCATGCTGCAACACATTATGACTGCCACGTTACTACTACAACTATTTCTGATGAGCAACATGCGTTTGTGGCAGAAAAAATTATCCAGTTGGGGCTTGAAGATAAGATAACCTTATTGAAACAAGATTATCGTTTACTCGAAGGCAGTTACGATAAGCTAGTGTCAATAGAAATGATAGAAGCGGTTGGTCATGAATACCTACCCAGCTTTTTCAAAAAATGTAATGACTTACTCAAAGACAGTGGTGCAATGCTGATCCAAGCAATTACAATTGCTGATCAACGCTATCAACATTACCTGAAAAATTCTGATTTTATTCAGCAGTATATCTTCCCTGGTGGTTGTTTACCGTGTATTGATGAAATGAATAAGCAAATAAAAAGTCAATCAGACATGGTGGTACACAGCATTAACGATATCGGCGTTCATTATGCAAGAACCTTAGCTGATTGGCGCACACGGTTTATCGCAAGCTGGCCAGAAATCGACAAAGTTAAGTTTGACCAGCGCTTTTATCGATTATGGTTATTTTACTTAGCTTACTGTGAAGGCGCATTTAGGGCGCGAGTAACCAGTACAGTGCATTTAGTTGCCCGTAAACCGCGTTTTAACCATTCAAGTGATGACATTGCGCTCAGTTATTAATTTTTTGCTGTTTCAAGGAGTGTGGTTTTTAGCATTATTCCTTGAGCAGCGCGCTATCATACCGATTTTATTAATCATCATAGTGATGTTATGTCTGTCGCAACAAAAGCAACAAGATATGCTGTTACTGTGCTATGGCTTAATGATCTCGTTAAGCTTTGAATATTTGATGGTTGAGGTTGGCTTTTTATCTTTTAGTATATCGCCCTTTCCATTGTGGTTTGTATTACTTTGGTGTGCTTTACTGTTAACCATCAATACATCAATGCAATTTTTGCATCGCACGCCTTGGTATTTAGCGCTGTTGCTCTGTGCAGTTTTTGCCCCCGCAAGTTATATTGCTGGTGCACGCTTTGGGGCGTTAGAGGTTCATCCTGTAGTTTGGCAATTTTGGCTTATATATGGTTTAGCTTGGTCGTTTATGTTCAATTTTATCAGGATTATAAATACATACAGCAAAAAGTACCTGTTAGTTTCTGAACATAAATGAACATACAGGTGTAACTATTTAACTTAGAAATTTGGAGTCCGGTAATGATAGCAAGATTAACTAAAGGGCTAATTATTTTAAGTGTATTGGTATGCAGCCGAAGCTTTGCTGCTGATTTTAAAGTGGTCGGTGAGGCTCGTTTTGAGTATCTATTTTGGGATGTTTATCAGGCGCAGTTAGCAACCCCATCGGGGATCTATCAGTTTGGCAATCACCCCACTAAACTGACATTGACCTATTTACGCGATTTTACTGCCAAGGACATAATCAAAGCGACGAACGAACAATGGCAGCATTTGGGCAAAAAAGAGATCATTAAAAAATACGATGCACAGTTAGCTGCGCTTTGGCCGGATATCAAAAAAGGTGAATCGCTATCGTTCATTACTGATGAAAATGGTATTGGCACATTTTATTTTAATGATAAAAAGCTAGGGGCTATAGAGCAAAGTGGTTTTGCGGATGACTTTTTAGCTATTTGGCTTGATGCTAATACCTCTGAGCCACAGATGCGAAAACAACTAATAGGGCAATAACATGAAGCGAATTACTATATTATTTTTACTTAGTTGCACATTTTTATTAAGTAGCTGTGCTGCGCCAGATGTTGAGTATTACCAAGGAAGTCAGCCAGAATTTAATTTTAAACAATTTTTTAATGGCAAATTGAAAGCCTATGGCGTTGTCCAAGACTTTAAAGGTGAAGTAACCCGTAAGATGGTCGTTGATATGAATGCGAGTTGGGATGGCAATAACGGCGTTATAGAGGAAGATTTCGTTTACGACGATGGTGAAACCCAACGCCGAGTGTGGAAAATAACACTCAATGCTGACAATACTTTAACTGGCACTGCAGGTGATGTGATAGGTATCGCGAAAGGAAAAAGTAATGGCAGTGTATTTCATTGGCAATATACCCTTAAATTACCCTATGGAGATGACACCATTGAAGTTAATTTAGATGATTGGATGTATCTGGTAACACAATCGCGCTTGATTAACCGTACAGCTATTGATAAGTTTGGCATTGAGGTTGGGGAAGTGACCTTAGTTATCGAAAAAGTTGAATGATAAACAAATTGTCATATTGATTTATTAAATACTGCTTAAATTCATTGTTGGTTAATCTTTAAATCAATATTTATTTCGGCAATTATTTAAAATTTACTCATTTTTTAAGAATTTACGCGAAAAAAGCATTTTGCTGTTGCCAATACTTAAAAAATGCATAAAGATAGGTTTTGCGAAGGCAAAATAATAACGAATAGGAATTTAACAAATGAATAAAGCTCAATTAGTTGAAAAAATCGCTACTGATGCAGAAATCTCTAAAGCAGCAGCTACACGCGCACTTGACGCATTCACTGGTGCTGTTACTTCTTCTTTAAAAGAAGGTAATTCAGTTGCACTAGTTGGTTTTGGTACTTTCTCTGTAAAAGAGCGTGCTGCACGTACTGGCCGTAACCCACAAACTGGTGCCGAAATCCAAATTTCAGCGGCAACTATCCCAAGCTTTAAAGCAGGTAAAGGTCTTAAAGATCAAGTTAATCCTTAATCAATTAGATTGGTTAAATAAAAAAGGGCTAATTAGCCCTTTTTTTGTATCTGCTCATTAATCTAAGGTTTAAGCTTTTAGTGCTTTATCACCGCGGCCAATACCTACCGCACCAGAGCGTACAACTTCAATTATGTCTGTCTCATGACGTAAGGTATCTAAAAACGATTCAATTTTATCTGTGCTACTAACAAGCTGCAATGTGTAGCTGTTGCGACCCATGTCTAAAATAGCACCTTGGAATACATCGACCACTCGCGTTACTGCCGCTCTTTTAGCTTCATCTTGAGCGAATACTTTTACTAATAGCAGCTCACGTTCAATATGCGCCATTTCAGTTAGATCAATAATCTTTAATACATCTACTAATTTATTAACCTGTTTAGTGATTTGCTCAACCACACGGTCATCACCCATGGTAGTGATAGTAATACGTGATAAAGAATGATCGTCTGTTGTGCCAACGGTTAAACTATCGATGTTATAAGCTCGTTGTGAGAATAGGCCAACAATACGCGACAATGAGCCTGGTTCATTCTCAAGTAAAATAGATAATATACGACGCATTATGCTTTCACTCCTTTACGTAACCACATTTCATCAACTGCTCCAAGCTTAATTTGCATTGGGTATACATGTTCATTTTCATCAACAAGAATATCTAAAAACACTAAACGGTCAGTGATCGACATGGCTTTATCGATTGCGGGCTGTAGTTCATCAAGAGTATTAACGCGAATACCGACATGGCCATAACTTTCAGCAAGTTTGACGAAATCAGGTAACGATTCCATATACGACGATGAGTGACGACCGCCATAGACCATATCTTGCCATTGACGCACCATACCCAGAGAGCGGTTATTCAGTGACACCACTTTTACAGCCAAGTTATATTGTAAACATGTCGAAAGTTCTTGAATGTTCATTTGAATCGAACCATCACCGGTGACACACACTGACTCTTTATCCGGGAACGCAAGTTTTACTCCCATTGCCGCTGGCAGACCAAAGCCCATAGTGCCAAGACCCCCTGAGTTGATCCATTGGCGCGGGTTTTTAAACGGGTAGTACTGCGCCGCAAACATCTGATGCTGACCTACATCAGAGCTTATATAGGCATCACCATTGGTAGCTTTATAAATTGCTTCAATGACGGCCTGAGGCTTTATTTTATCGCCCGCGGTGCTGTAGCTTAAACATTTTTGTTCACGCCAGCTAATGATCTGACGCCACCAATCTTCTTGAGCACTACGATCAATTTTGATTGGACTTTTATCTATGGCTGTCTGTAATTGCTCAAGTACGGTTGATAAACAACCGACGACTGGAATGTGGGCTTTGATCGTTTTTGAAATAGAGGTCGGATCAACATCAACATGAACAATCGTCGCATTGGGACAAAATTTCTTCACGTTATTGGTTACCCTGTCATCAAATCTGGCGCCTAGAGCTAAGATCACATCGGCATTTGCCATCGCCTTATTTGCTTCAAGGCTCCCGTGCATACCTAGCATACCAACGAAATTAGGGTGAACCCCGGAAATACCGCCCAATCCCATTAAGGTATTAGTGATTGGTGCATTGAGTGATTCAACCAAATGAGTCAGTTGCTCTGAAGTGTTAGAAATAATAATCCCGCCACCAGAGTAAATGACCAGTTTTTTAGCTTCTAAAATAGCGGCAACGGCTTTGCGAATTTGCTTTGGGTGGCCTTTGGTATTTGGGCTATAGGTTCTCAGCTCTGTGGTTGCTGGAAACTCAAAATCAAATTTAAGTGCAGGGTTTAACATATCTTTTGGCAGTTCTACGACCACAGGACCTGGGCGTCCAGTACTTGCAATATAAAATGCTTTAGCCAAAATTTTAGGAATATCTTTTGCGCTACGACAGTTAAAACTGTGTTTTACGATTGGCCGAGAGCAACCAACAATATCGGTTTCTTGAAATGCATCATCACCAATTAAGTTAGTCGGCACTTGACCGGATAGCACTACCATAGGAATAGAATCCATATAGGCTGTAGCGATCCCCGTGATACAGTTTGTCGCACCTGGACCTGATGTTGCTAATACTACGCCCACTTCACCTGTGGCACGTGCATAACCATCAGCCATATGGGTTGCTGCTTGTTCATGACGAACTAAAATATGCTCAACATCATCTTGCTGAAATAATGCATCATAAAGATCTAATACTGAGCCACCGGGGTAGCCAAATATATATTTTACCTTCAATGCCTTTAATGCCTGAACAACTAGTTCGGAGCCATTATATTGTTGTGTACTCATCCTCATTCCTCTGTGTGCCTGTTACCGATTGATTATTATCATGAGTAATAATGTGCTATTGCACGCACTCCCCATTTATTCTGTGCAATTACCGTATAATTTAAATGCATAAAAAAACCCCCGCTTAGGGCGGGGGTTTTTAAAAAGCTATTTCACCTTCTAATACATCCCCGCTGGGCTTAAAACTAAGACCAGTACGAGTACAGTGACTAGGTGAAATTGATATTTCATAACGTTATTTTTCTTCTCGGTATTTGTTATATAAGTTCAAATGAGTTATTGCGCTGAGATAGCCGAATAACTCATTTAGTCTACAAATTTAATAGTCTTATTTTTAAAGGTTTTGCCAGCTAATGTCAACAGCCAAAACGGCAATGTTGCATTAAAATTCCAAATTAATTGTTTTTATATTTAAAAGTTGCTTTAAATTGCATTTTTAACCGTTAAAAGCAAAGAAATTATGCTTTTTTGAAGCGTGGCGATATTCACTGTATATCTATAAATGTAATGTAAGTATATAAATTATTCGCTATTATTATCGTTATGGAGTTGTTGATAGGTGATCCTGTGAAATACTCACAATTGTTATGTGGCCTGACTTTGGCATTGTTAAGTCAACAGAGTGTGGCAAAACCACAAAATAGTAGCCCAACTGATATTGGGGTCGTTAACAAAGAGCGAATTTTATATTGGTTAGATAAACGCGGGCAGCTTGACGATAAAATAGCGCATGACAAATTATTGTCTGATTATATTGGCCGTGGTGAATCGATGCATTCACGTCGGCAGCTTAACCCTCAAGTTTTAACCCAACAACGAAAAATGGCTCAGCGCTTAGCGAGTGTGTCTTCGCAGTTACCTAACTCGACGCACAATACCGTAAAAGTGTTGGCTATATTGGTTGATTTTCCTGACTTACCTCATGATGATAATGGCTTAGCCGCAGTTGATAGCGATATGTACTACTCAAGCTATAGTCAGCAGCATTACCAACAAATGTTGTTCGCTACTGATGGTTACTCAGGTCCACAGCAGCAACCGTTGCAAACAGCGTATCAATACTATCAGCAAGCCTCAGGGGAAAGCTTAGCATTTACGGGTCAAGTTTATGGCTGGGTAACAGCCGATAATGATGCGAAAAGTTATGGGGCTCGCCAAGGGGGTAATAATGATATTGATGCCCCTAGTTTAGTGCATGAAGCGGTAGAAAAAGCCGTAGCCAAATTTAATATTAATTTAGCCGATTATGATTTAACAGATTTGGATGATCGTGATGGTGATGGGATCACCAATGAACCTGATGGGATTATTGACCATGTTATGATTTTCCACTCGAGTATAGGTGAGGAAGCCGGTGGTGGCGTACTGGGTACTGATGCAATTTGGTCACATCGTTTTTATGTGTACGACCAAAACAATCAGCCAAGTGCGGTTGATGGCAGTAGTATTCGTTTATTTGGTTATACTATAAATCCTATCGATGCTGGTATTGGCGTGGTGGTACATGAGTTTGGTCACGACTTAGGTTTGCCTGATGAATATGATTTAACCGGCAGTGCGCTGGGGGAGCCAGTTGCGCTTTGGTCTGTGATGTCTGGTGGTAGTTGGGCAGGCTCACCTCGTGGCTCACAGCCGGTGATGTTCAGTCCTTATGCACTCGAGTACTTACAAAACCGTTATCAAGGAAACTGGCTTAATCAAACGACGATATCGTTAGACGAAATCGATACCAATCAACAGCAAATACTTCGCCATAGTAGTGGGGTATCAACTGAATTAAACCAGTTAAAAATCACCCTACCAACCAACTTACAACCGTTTTATCAAGCAGTAGAAGGGCACTTGCAATACTACTCTGGCAGTGGTGATAATGTTTCAAAAAGTATGACATTTACAGTTAATATACCTGCAAGTACGCAGCCTACTTATCTTGATTTAAGTGCCTATTACAGCATTGAAACGGATTATGATTATGCTCAAGTATTAGTAAACGCACAGCCTATTGCTTCGCAATATACTCAAGCAGTCAATCCATTTTATGGAGACATTGGTCCATATATAACAGGGTCTTCAAGTTCAGTAAATGACGCTCAGCAGCCGAATAATTATTTACGGCATCGTTTTGACTTATCAGCTTATGCTGGTCAAACAATCACACTTAGTTTTAACTATAAAACGGACACTTATACTCATTATTTTGGTCTAGTGGTTGATGATATGACCATTAGCCAAGGTGATACTTTCGTTTGGCAAGATAATGCAGAGCAGTCAACACAAGCACAACTTGATGGCTTTAGCCGAGTGGGGGATCACATCTATGCAAAACCACACAATTACTATTTACAGTTACGTAGTTATTTAGGAATAGATAGTGGTTTACAAGTTGAGCAGTATTCACCGGGTTTATTACTTTGGTCTGCTAATGAACAGTATACAGATAATAATACTCCTGAGCATATTGGTGAAGGGTTTATATTGGTTGTTGATGCCGATCAAAATGCCATTGCAAAAGGTAATAGCAGCGCACCTGCCAGTACTACGATTCAGTTAAGAGATGCTGCTTTTAGTCTTTATGATCAGCGCCAAGGTTTAGGCGATACGCAGTTAACAGCAATCACTGAGTTTAATGATAATAATGATTACAGTTTTGCCACGCAACCGGCCTCTGGTGTAAAAGTTTCAACGTTTGGTTTTAATTTTTCTATTGTTGAGCAAGCGATTAATAATAGCTCAATTGAATTGAATTTAGGCTATACACCACAGTCTGGGATCAATGTAATTACTAATGATCTCGAAGCGAGTTTTGAAATTAAAGGAATGGCGTTGACCCCAACCGATAGTTTTAACTGGCAGTTTGGTGATGGACAAAGTAGTGATGAATTGAATCCAAATCATAAATTTGCCGATTACGGTAGTTACACTGTGGGTTTTACTCGTACTAATGAACAAGGGCAGCAGTTTCAAGAATCGATGACTTTTGTGCTTACTGCGCCGTTATCAATTTCTAGTGTGGATACCAGTATAGAGAAAGGCAATGTTACTGCAAAAGTCACTGTATCAGGTGGTCAAGCACCTTATGACTATGCATGGCAATTAGGTGATGGCTCAACTGCGAAAGGGCAGAGCATTAACTACCGCTATGAATACAGTGGCGATTATACCTTGAGCGTTATTGTAACTGATGCAAATGGCGCTATGCAGTCTTTTGCAACCCAAGTGTCGGCAGATGTATTACTTACAACACAGGCCAGTTACAGTGCAAAAGATTTGCTGGTTAATTTTAACAGTGATACCAAAGGCGGGTTTAATAATTACACTTACAGTTGGGATTTTGGAGATGACAGTGCTGTAAGCCAACGTGCTAATCCTACACATACTTATAGCCAAGCGGGAAGTTATACGGTGACACTGATCGTGACTGATACCTCTGCAAAAGGCATAAAAAACACCTTACCGTCTAGCAAGCTTATGGTAACAGTGCAAAAACAAGTTGCCAGTTCAGGCTCCAGTGGCGGAAGTATATTTTGGTTATTGTTACTGCTACCGCTCAGTTTTCGAACAAAGAGGCAAGCATAAACTAAGTGACAAAAAAGCCAGTAAATACTGGCTTTTATTATAATGCTAATAATCTAGGTTTGGTTTATAAACGGTCGATAACAGCTTGAGTGAAGTCAGTAGTACCGTGACTGCCACCTAAATCGCGAGTGGTACGATCACCCGATTTAATTACGTCAGCTACAGCACTGCGAATACGCTCTGCAGTTTCGCCCATTTCTAAATGCTCTAACATTTGAATAGATGCCAAAATAACAGAGGTTGGATTTGCTAAGTTTTTACCAGCAATATCAGGTGCGCTGCCATGAACTGCTTCAAAGATTGCTGCATCTTCACCGATGTTAGCGCCAGGTGCCATACCCAAACCGCCTACTAGACCAGCACATAGATCAGATAAAATATCACCAAACAGGTTTGTAGTAACGATAACGTCAAACTCTTCAGGGCTCATTACCAGTTTCATACAGGTTGCATCAACAATCATTTCAGTTGATTCAATTTCAGGATAACGCTCAGCAACTTCACGAGCTACTTTTAAGAATAAACCTGAAGTTGATTTTAAGATGTTAGCTTTGTGAACCGCTGTCACTTTTTTACGACCTTCACGCACGGCTAGTTCGTAGGCAAAAGTAACGATTTTTTCAGCACCTTCACGGGTGATCATAGACATTGCTTGTGCTTCGTTGCCATCTTCTGATGTCACTTGGCCTAAACCTGAATACATACCTTGCGTATTTTCACGTACCGTGATGATATCAATGTCTTCATAACGTGCTTTGGTGCCAACAAATGACTTTACTGGGCGTACATTGGCGTATAAACCAAACTGCTTTCGTAATGTTACATTGATTGAAGTAAAACCTTCACCAACTGGCGTAGTTAGTGGGCCTTTAAGAGTAATTTTATTACGCGCAATAGTATCAATGGTATCTTGTGGTAATAATTCACCGGTCTTTTCTAGGGCTGCAAGACCTGCATCAACGAATTCATAATCAAAATCGCACCCTGCGGCTGTTAAGATCTCAAGGGCTGAATCAATAATACTCGGACCGATGCCGTCGCCTTTGATCACTGTGATGGTTTGTTTGGCCATGAACTTTTCCTATTACGAGTTAGAAATGCACGTAAATGTGACGCATTATTATACCAATCGACTTAAATATTTAACCATTCTAGCGTGCTAAATAAAGCGCTAACTGCGTTATGAATTTCTCAAGTAGAACAACTACATGTCGAAATTTATGCCTTGTTATCACTCTATTTATCTGTCGCTATAAATGGCTAGTAACTTAACACGATTGGTATTAAGCGATTACTTGTTAGATTATTTACGTGAATGAGTTTGAAAATACAAGCGGCTTTTATAGCAATTTATTCAACTTTTTGCCAGTAAAACCCACGAAAACGCACTAAATTAGTCACTATGTCTAATAAATATTCATACGCTATTGCTTAAACCTAGGCTTGGTAGCTGTGCATAAAAATCCTCGCTGGACTGCCAATCTAAGCGTTTTAACACTTGCTCAAAAGTGTGTGTTTGCCAACTACTTTGTATTACGTTGGGTTGATACACCTTAATAACGACGAGTTTTATTGCAACCCATAATTGTGCCTCTGCAGATAAGTGTTGTTTTTTTTGCTGCTCTGCATCTAAGAGCGCTTGTGTCCATGGATTGTCACCAAGCAATTCAAGTAAATAAGCCGATAAATGCCCACTATCATGAATCGTGACACCAAATAGCCACGCAAACGGCATACTTACATCACTTTTAGGTGAGTGTTCATACACTGTCTTACGGCTAATTGTGGTGCTACAGTATTCAATCAAATAATTAACGTAACCATAAATAGGCAAAGCGAGGTGCTCGAACTGGTTGTGTTGATCACGACTTACCAGCTGGTTTAATAAACTTATTATTGCCTGTAAGCGTAATTGTATATGTTGCATTAATGGATGTGCTTGGTAGTTTACTAATTGCTCAAAGAGCACCCGTTGAATGATCGCTGGTGCATTGTATAAGCCGACCATTGATAAACAATGGCGTAAATCTTTGCCTGCTAGGTGCTCTTTATTATAAGGCTTCACTGCTTCACGAAGTAACTCAATTGTCGCTGGATGATTGTTGAGTAATTTAGCAAGGGCACTGTATGAGTATTCTTTTTGTATTTTAACTTGGCTTATCAGCATCAGTAATTGTTGTTTTTCAAAGTTTACAATTTCAACAGGGGGGGCTATGTGCTCATTGAACCATACGCTAAACAATAATCGCTTGTCTTTACTTGGGCGTTGTTTTGAATGTGATTCTAGCTTTGCCTTAACGCTATACCATTTGGTTTTTTGCTGCTCATGCAATGCAATTAATAAATCCCGTTGCTGGTGGTTTTTACCAATATAAGTGAGCTGCTGATCGCTATAATTAACTAAAGAGCCTGGCAGGTAAGGGCCAAAATGACCGATTAATGCTTTTAATGCTTGTTGGGCAAACAGGTTAGGAGTACGGATATAAATATCAGCCACTGCCTTATAGATATCAATATGATCATTTTGGGTACGATAGGTAATGTTCATCG
This sequence comes from Pseudoalteromonas sp. SG41-5, assembly GCF_014164495.1. Taxonomy (NCBI): domain Bacteria; kingdom Pseudomonadati; phylum Pseudomonadota; class Gammaproteobacteria; order Alteromonadales; family Pseudoalteromonadaceae; genus Pseudoalteromonas; species Pseudoalteromonas sp. SG41-5. The sequence goes on from NZ_JACJFH010000027.1 coordinate 38,266, forward strand.
CAATAATATTTGCTAACGCAACTAACGTCGTTGGTCCATCATAGATCATGATTTTTGGCGTGCTTAGCAAGGCCTGCTTATACTTATTTAAGCGCGCTAAAATACACGCAATATGGTCAGTGGGAACGTTAGCTGATTGCAGTAATTTTACTGCTAGCTGATGACGCGACTGCCATTGCTTTTTTTCTTGTTGGGTAAGAGGTTGGCGCAGGGCCAGCTTATTAGTTTGTGTTTGCACACATAAATAGTTAGTTAAACACACACAAATAAGCAATTGGCTGATTTTACTGTCGTAACTTAAACTGCGACAAAATGCGGCGACAATGACACATTGATTGACCACTAAGTTGGTTGTATAACCTTGTGTTTCTGCATATAGAGTAAGCTGGGCTTGTAGTGCATTTGGATGTGAATCATAGAGTTTATAATATTGCTCAGCCAGTTGTGTCAACAGCGGATAAATTTGTGGCCACTGACTTTTATTATTATAACGCCTTAATATTTGGTGAGTTTTTTCAAATAGGCTGGCAAGATCTTGTGCGCAGAGTGCATCCATAAGTAATTAATTACCCGCGTTGCTCAAATGCATCAAATGCACTTGGGCCCCACAAAATCAATTCGCCATTTTTAAACAGTAAACCAGTACACTCATCCATAGTCGTGATCCCATCTGATTTGATATGTTGAGTACGGTAAAAAATAATTTGCCATACTTCCTCTTTATCACGTTTCGCGAATGTTAGATCAGGACTGCCTAAATACTCTAAAACTGTGTTTAAGTTAGTCGGTGTTTCGACACTTAATTTAGCGATATAACGTTTATTGAACGCTTCTCGGTCTTGCCAGATCATCGCCTGTGGATCATCTTTATAAAAAGTAATGACCAAAGTAGCGATCAAGGCGTATACACCCAAACCTAATATGAGATAGCGAAAAACCTTCTTAAACATTGTGCACTCTTACGCTGAGACTTAAATTTAGTATACGCATAGTTCAAATCCAGTGCTACGTGAATGCGATTAATTGAGCCTTAACTGCTTTAAACTAAAGCCTAAGTTAATATCTGTACGTAAACCAACCAAATGTTTAGAGGTAATATAGTCAGCCATTCCTGTCGCTAACTTTTTACGAACTGCTGTAGAGAGCGTTTCATCCTCTACCGCCAATGTTATATCTGCGTGCTTACTAATAATCTCTTGTGCTGTTTTAGTACCAATTCCCTTAATACCCGGAATATCATTCGTTTTATCACCAGCCATTGCCCAAAAATCAATTAATCGAGCTTGCTCAACACCAAAACGTTGTACGATAGAGTGATGATCTAAATATTCTTTTTTAAAATAATCATACACATTAATATAATTATTTAAGCTAGGTAAAAACCCTTTATCAGTGGAGATAATTGTACTATACAACTGATTTTGCGCCATTTTATCGGCTAATGTCGCGATAATATCATCAGCTTCATCATTTACTGGGGCAAACACCACAATACCCGTTTGCTCAATCGCCTGTTTAAATTTATCTAATGAATTTTTCAGAGTTTCAGGCATGGGGGCACGGCTGCTTTTATATTGAGCGTAATAATGATACCGCCAGCTTTTATCACCATCAAATACAGCAATAGCATGCGTTGCTTGGGTGATCTTTATAAGTTTTTCACAAGCGTGAGCTACCCGCGCGCAGCAGGTATTTATCATTTGCTCATCACTGCCTTTGTTTTGATTACTATCAACTGCATAAATGCGCCTAATTAAATTAAGCGCATCGATTAAAAGTAACTGACCTGACACGAATACATTAACCCTTATGCTTTGACTTCATAACATGGAACATATTGACTGCCTGGGAGCTTCATCCTTCCTTGCTCAACAAATGCTTGCAGCAGTTTGTCCATGGCTTTCATTAAAGTCGGCTCACCGCTAATGATAAACCGGCCATGTTGTTTAATGGCTTGTATGCCTTCGTCTTTAACATTCCCTGCAACAATACCTGAAAATGCACGGCGCAAATTAGCGGCTAGTAATTGTTTTTCTTGGTCTAAATGTAAATCAAGCCCAGCCATATTGGCATGAGTTGGCGCGAAAGGTTGCTGAAATTCATTTTCAATTTTTAACGTCCAGTTAAAGTAATATGCATCGCCCTGACTCTTGCGGTAATCACGCACATTTGCCATTGCAGATTTGAGTTTGATCCCAACTAATTCTGGGTTATCAATAATAACTTCAAATTTATCAAGCGCCTCCTTACCTAACGTCATTTCAATGAACTGGCATAATTCGCTAAAGTAATTTTCACTTTCTTTCGGCCCAGTTAAAATAACCGGTAACGACTGTTTGGCATTATCAGGGTGAAGTAAAATGCCTAGTAAATACAATAACTCTTCAGCAGTGCCAGCGCCGCCAGGGAAAATAATTATAGCGTGGGCGGTGCGTACAAAGGCTTCAAGGCGCTTTTCAATATCTGGTAAAATAACCAGTTCATTGACGATCGGATTTGGTGGCTCTGCGGCAATAATACTTGGCTCTGTTAAGCCCAAATAACGGTTATTGGTGTTGCGTTGTTTTGCATGTCCAATGGTTGCACCTTTCATTGGACCTTTCATGGCACCGGGGCCACAGCCAGTACAAATATTTAAGCCACGTAAACCAAGCTCATAACCTACTTGTTTAGTGTATTTATATTCGTTTTCATTAATAGAATGACCACCCCAGCAGACAATCATACTTGGATCGCTATTAACGCGAAGCGCTGCGGCATTACGCAACATATCAAAGACCATATGAGTAATGGCTTTTTGTTCGGTTAAATCTTTTTCGTATTTTTGACAAATAAATAAAATATCACGAATAACAGAGAAAATATGTTCGTGGATCCCAGTGATTATTTCACCATCAACAAAAGCCGTAGTCGGAGGATTGAGTAGTTCAATTTTTATGCCTCGCTCACGGCTTAATAAGCGAATATCAAAATCTTGATATTTATTGTAAATCTCTGAGCTGGAGTCAGTATGACTGCCAACATTGAGAACAGCTAGCGCACAGTTTCTAAATAACTTATAACGCTCACTGGTAGACGATTGCTCTAATAAATCAACTTCGAGCTGCGACAGTAAATCTAACACACCTGTCGGGTTTAACTGTATTAACATAGGCGTTCTCCTTGCTATAAAAAGCACTAGGTCGGTCGCTGTTATTTATTGATACACAAGCGATCACGACCGGTATTTTTTGCTTTGTAGAGAGCATCATCGGCGCGGTCAAAAGCGCCCAATGGGGTATCACCTTTTTTAAACTGCGTGGCACCGACGGAAACTGTTATCTCTACTTGTTTATCTCTGAACTTAAACGGAATCCCTTTCACCGCTTTTCTTAGTTTTTCAAGAGGTTTTTTGGCATGCTCTAAGGGCATACCTGGCATTAATAAAACAAATTCTTCACCGCCATAGCGGGCTATAAAATCAGATTTACGAATTGACATTTGCAGCGCTTTGGCAATCACTTGTAACGTTTTATCACCCGCGCTGTGACCATATTTATCGTTGATAGACTTAAAGTGATCAACATCAATCACCACTAAGGTGACATCGGATTCTTGTACTGCAAACAAATGAAATTCGTGATGAAAGCGTTCGTCAAATGCGGCTCGGTTTGGCAGTTTGGTAAGGCCATCAAGCAAACTTTTAAAACGTTGCTCATGCAGGCGTTTTTTATATTTAGATAATTTAGTTTCAAGGCTGCCAATGCGTTGATTGATCTCTTGAAAACTGTTTAGCAACATATCGCGATCTTGCTGCTCGAGGCGCTCTTTTTCAATTAAGTCTTCACTTAACGATTTTAATTCGTTATCAACTAAGGCTTTTAATGATGAAATTGAAGTAGCATTTTGGGTTTGTGCTGTCAGATTGTTAATTTTATCTTCAATGCGCTTATTTAATGCAGTAAATTCAGCCCCCATTGCTTCTGAATGTTTACTTGTAGAAACAATTGAGTGGTGTAATTCTTCAAGCGTTTGGTTCAATGACACTAAAAAGCTTTGTGCAGATTGACGCTCTTTACTGATATTGTTGGCAATGATGCGAATAATATCGATTGCAGAGGTCAATAAATCATCCACTGAATCGGTTTCAGAGATATTATTTTTGATGGTTTTTACTTGATCTGCAGCTTCATCTTCAAATACTAAATCATTAGCTAAATTGAGTAACTCTTTTGCTAAATTAGGTTGCACAGCAGTTTGCTGGCATTCAGGAATAGTCAGTTTTACTTGTAAGGCTTGATGATAAATCGTCACTAAACGATTAAGGAGTGGAATGAAATCCCGCGTCGATTGCACATTATTCAGTTCATGATCCAGTAAATGACGCAATGTTCTGCGTGCATCATCTGGTAACCCTTTGGTTTTCTGCAGTAACTTGCCAGCATCGAGCACACTGTTATGAAGTTCACGCTGATGTGTGGCCTGTTGTGCTTCTTGATTTTTTAGCAGTGTAAGAATTTCATCGATCTGTGGCGCGAATAATTCAAAATCGACCCCTTTAGCCAGCGCACTACGAAACTTAGCTAAGCGATTATCAAGTTCAATGTCCATACCTTTACAGCTTAACGATAACTTAGCTGCAAAGTGTGTCAATGTGTCTACTTGATGCTTACGTGCATGTTCAACTACCATACGAGTATCAATGGCTTGTTTAAGTTTTTTATTTAAAACTTCGAGCTGTTGTGACACTAATAGTTACCGCCATTGATTAAATCTTACATGGTTGTAAGTTTACAACAAAAATTGCACAAATGTAGTCAGTAAGTCAAAAACTTAGCATTTGTTGATGATTTTTATTCATCGAACCTATCTGCACGTGTATTTATCGCTTTTAATTCACATTTTCTATCATCATTGTTAGGCTCACGCATAATAAAATCACTTGATATATGAATTAAGAGCCTCTATGAAAAAGTTTTTAGCATTATCGGTATTAGCCGCTTTATCTCACTCGGCATGGGCCGATGTTAATTATTCACTTGCTGTTACTCAACCTGAACATCATTTAGGCAACGTTAGCGTAGAATTTCCACAAACGGCACAAGCACATTTAGATGTAAAGTTGCCAGCTTGGCGAACAGGTCGTTACGAAATTTTGAACCTTGCAAACGGTGTGCGTTTTTTTGAAGCAACAGGCGATAATGGTAAAGCATTAAAATGGGAAAAAATTGATGCCAGTACATGGCGGGTACATTTAGATAAACCAACAGAAGTTAAAATTGATTATCAAGTGTATGCTAATGAGTTAGGTAAACGTGCGCGCCATATTGATGATAGCCACGCATTTATAGATGCATCAGGCTTTTTTATGTTTAGTGAATCATTTCGTCAAGAGCCAGTGACGGTTAAGCTAGATGTACCGAAAGCATGGCGCTCAGTATCGGGTATGGATAATGCAGGCTCAAAACATAGCTTTAAAGCCGCAGATTACGATGTATTAGTTGATTCGCCGATTGAAACGGGTATTAATGAACTCCATAAATTTGCCGTAGATGGGCGCGATTATGAATTAGTGATCTGGGGCAAGGGCAACTATGATGTTGAGCAAATGCTTGAAGATCTTAAGAAGCTGGTAGCAACAGGCAATATTATTTGGGATGCTTACCCGTACCAACGTTATGTATTTATGGTACATGCAACCTCAGGGGCAGGTGGTGCCACCGAGCATTTAAACTCAACGATTATTCAGCGTCCGCGTGACCGTTTTGGCTCGCGTGAAGACTATCTTGCATTTATTAGCACCGCAGCACATGAATTTATCCATACTTGGAACGTAAAAGCATATAGACCTGAAGGTTTAGTTCCTTACGATTACACGCATATTAATTACGATAAACTATTATGGATAGCGGAAGGTTCAACCAGTTATTTTGAAGATCATTTAATGGTGCGCTCAGGGATTGCCACGACGGATGAATTTTTAAACGTGTTAACGAAAACCGTCAACCGTCATTTATCATCGCCTGGGCGTGAGGTACAAAGCGCCACCGAAACCAGTTTTGATAAATGGATAAATCAAGGTGGTGACCATGCTCGTAACTACAGTACTAATATTTACTCAGAAGGTTCATTGATTTCGATGGCCCTTGATATTGATTTACTTGAGAACAGCCAAGGTAAGCAAAGCTACCGTGATATTCATCGTGCACTTTACAATCAATATAAAATGCCGCATGGCTTTACTGCAACTGACGTGAAAACTATTTTAAAACAGTTAACGGGCCGCGATTACAGCCAGTGGTGGGCAAATAATGTTGATGCACCAGCAGATATTGATTTTGACGCACTGTTTAAAAAAGTAGGCTTAATGTTAGAGCGTCCAAAAGATGCAAAAGCCGTTGCCAGTGTTGATGCGATGGCAAAAAATACCGGTGAGTTATTAACTTTAACTCATGTGCGTCGCGATGGCGCTGCATGGCAAGCGGGTTTGACCAGCGATGACAAAATTGTGGCAATTAACAAAAAGCATGTTGGTAAAGATTTAAAATCAAGCTTAGAAACATTTAAAGCAGGGGATAAAGTAACCATTGATTTTATCCGCCGTGATGCACTGCAAAGCACCACAATAACGCTAGCACAAAGCTTTGATAAAGATAAAAAGCTAGTTGCTGACAAACAGGCAACTGCACAGCAAATGGCATTATTTAAAGCATGGATGGGTGTAGAGCACCCAAACCTCGTTAAAAAATAAATACTATTTAATGATGCTAGGTTATGAGTAAAAAGGAGCTGCGGCTCCTTTTTTGCATTTAGGAGTAGTGGGTAAAGCACGCTTAGTTTGGGCAATAAATGCCGCCGTTGCAAAGTGATTGTTTACCGCACTACGGAGTTGCTGACCTTTACGCGCTAAAAACGATTTCTTTTCGCGCGCATTACTACGCGATTTGATATCACTTACCTGCTCACAATCTTGGGAGAATGGATACGGTAGTAATGAATAGCCAGCGACTTGAGTTTCCCAAATATGTTGTAGATCACAATCAACAGGGCGAGCAAACGTTTTAGTGGCAGCTAATAATTGTTTTGCACCTTGATAACTGATTGCAGTAGCACAACATCCTGTCATCAACTTTTTATGGATCACTAATCGTTGCTCAAACTGCAACGGTATCTGATAGGCGATTTTGCGAGTACGGTTTTGATAAGCTGAGAGTTTTATAAGTTGCCAAGCAAGCGGTAATTGCTCAATATTTTTAATTGCACTACCGATACTTGAATCTAAGATAAAGTCATCTTCGAGCACAATTGCGTAATCAAGTTTTCTATCGACAATGGTTTGCCACGCTTTGCGATGGCTCAAATAACAGCCAATCTGCCCAGCACTGAGCGGGTAGTGATATTCTTGTGTATTGAGGCTAGGACTGTAATTAATTTCTTTTTGTGCTTGCGTGAGCATGGCGCCATCAATTGCATCTATACGCTCAAAACTTAGCCCATGTGCGGTTAATTGTCGCTGGCTGTTTGCCAATCGCTCGGTTGAGCGAGCGAGGTTGATCAAAAAAATAGCAGTCATAGTTAGGCCGTGCATTACTAATAGTATTTAAATCCTAACGATTGAAAATGACTAAATGATTGCATTGTTGTGTTGTTTTTATTGCTAACAGAGCTCGATGAAATATTTGTTTTCAGTATTTTGTTACACAATAGTGTGGCTATTTTGTCGCAGAAATATTGACCTTGCTAAGGCTGCACGCGTAACCTGTTATAGAAACAATAAAAAGGATTAAAAAATGCGTTTAAAACCACTCATAGCATCACTTGCTATTGTAGTATCGGGCTCAACATTTGCTGATGAAGGCATGTGGCAACCACACCAACTTCCTGATCTAGAATCAATTCTGAAAGCCAAAGGATTAGAAATTGATGCAAAATCGATTTCTAAATTAACCGAGTTCCCAATGAATGCAGTGATAAGCCTTGGTGGCTGTACCGCATCATTTGTATCGCCAAAAGGGCTGGTGGTTACCAATCATCACTGTGCTTATGGTTCGATTCAATATAACTCAACACCAGAGAACAATATTTTAGAAAATGGTTTTTTAGCAACAACACCGGCTGAAGACTTACCAGCGGCACCCGGCTCTAGAGTGTATGTAACTGAAACAGTTACCGACGTGACCAAAAAAGTAATAAAAGGCACTGAAAAACTCAGCGCCAAAGCGCGCTACGACGCGCTAGAGAAAAACGAAAAAGCATTAGTGTCAGCATGTGAAGCTGACGATAATTATCGCTGTAATGTGTATTCATTCCACGGTGGTCTAGAGTTTTACTTAATCAAATCACTAGAAATTAAAGATGTACGCTTAGCATACGCGCCTGCCATGGGCGTAGGTAAGTACGGTGGCGATATCGATAACTGGATGTGGCCGCGCCATACCGGCGACTTTTCATTTTATCGTGCATATGTAGGTAAAGACGGCAAACCAGCTGAATTTAGCGAAGACAATGTACCTTATGTGCCTGACTCATATTTAAGCGTCAGTGCTAAAGGCGTCCAAGATGGCGACTTTGTTATGGTAGCAGGCTATCCTGGGCGCACTAACCGTTACCGCATTGCTGCTGAAGTTGATTATGTATTTAATACCAGCTATCCCAAATCACGCGAGCATAATTCAAAATATGTGTCTTTAATTGAAGAGAATTCAGAAGATGGCAGCAAAGCGCGTATTGCTTATGAAAGCACTATTGCGGGTTACAATAACTATATTAAAAACTACGGGTCAATGATAGAAAGCTTTAATAAAGGCACTATGTATGAACGTAAAAAGCAATTTGAACAAGATCTCACTGCGTGGATAAACAGCGACCGTAAGCGTAAAAAACAATACGGTAAAGTGTTAAATGAACTGTCGGCGCTAGTCGCTCAATCGCAACAGCACAATGATCGTGATCGTATGCTTGGCTATGTACACCGCTCACAAATGATCAGTACCGCACGTAGCTTATATCGCTTAGCGTATGAGCAACAAAAACCTGATAGCGAACGTGAATCTGGCTATCAAGAACGCGATTTACCACGCTTTGAAGCCGGTTTAAAGCGCATGAGTCGCCGTTTTGATGCAAACGTTGATAAAGCCATTTTATTACATTTTTTAGAGCTTTATGCTGCGTTACCTAAAGAAGAGCGTTTTGCAGAAGTAGATAAAGTTTTTGAATTAGAAAATGGCTTTGATAAAACCAAGCACAGTGCACTATTAGCAAAAATGTATGCTAATTCAACGCTAGATAATGAAGACGTTCGTATCGCGTTATCTACGCAATCATTTGCTGAACTTGAACAAAGCCAAGATGCATTTATGCAATACGCGAAGGCCATCTTTGCCGTAATGAAAGCTGAAGAAGACAAAGACAAAGCACTTGCCGGTAAACTACAAGCGGCGCGTCCACAGTTAATGAGTGCTATCATAGCGTTTAATGAAGCACAAAATAAACCTGTGTATGCAGATGCGAATAGCACATTACGTGTAACGTATGGCACTGTTGGAGGCTATTCACCGCAAGACGGTTTGATAGCAACACCGTTTACATCACTTGAAGGGCTACTTGCAAAAAACACCGATGTTGATCCATTTAACGCGCCTGAAAAACTGCAACAGCAAATCAAGGCTAAAATATTTGGTGATTACACCGGTGGCATGAATACCGTACCAGTTAACTTTTTATCAAACGTAGACACGACTGGAGGTAACTCAGGTTCACCAACACTTAACGGTAAAGCCGAACTGGTAGGCTTACTGTTTGATGGTGTGTACGAAAGTATTATTGGCGATTGGGATTATAACCCAGCACTTAATCGTTCAATCCACGTTGATTCACGTTACATGCTGTGGGTGATGGATAAAGTAGATAACGCACAAAACCTATTAGACGAAATGAAAATCGTAAAATAAGTAATCAGTAAAATAGTAGGGCGCTTACCATAACGGTAAGCGCCTTTTTTAATAAGTATAATTTGTAATGACTTATGTCTACTTTTTGCTATGAGCGGAAGTTGATTTGCCGAAGCCGAACTGGCAATAAAGCACAAACAAAGCAAGTACTTACTTTATAAATGAGCTCAGAACACCGTATAGGGTAGCAATATCAATTGGTTTTGCTATATGTGCATCAAATCCTTGGCTTAAATAATCAGCAACGTCATCAATCATTACATTTGCGGTTAGTGCAATTATCGGTATATGCTTATTGAAATTAATGATATTTTTCATTGCTTCAACACCATCCATTTCAGGCATTTGTATATCCATAAGTATCAAATCAAAGTCCTTTTCTTTAGCTGCTTCTACTGCCTGTTTACCGTTATCTACAATAGTTAATGATGCATTAGTGCCTTCGAGCATTGACTGAATGACAATTTGATTGATTTCGTTATCCTCAGCAATCAGTATTTTCTTTCCCCTCAACGGCGGCGGAGTCATAGATTTTTGTACGAAAGAGCTGACACTCTTATTGGTTATAGTTAATGGTAATATGACTCTTATAGTGGTGCCTCTACCCACATTGCTTTTTACATCGATAGTGCCTCTCATCATAAGAATAAGACTGAGGGTAATCGACATACCCAGCCCAGTTCCACCAAATTTACGTGTTGTTGAGTTGTCTGCCTGTGAAAAACGATCAAATATACGAGCTTGAGCTTCCTCACTCATTCCAACTCCTGTATCAGCCACTTCAAGACTAATAGCCTGCTTTTCTTGGTAAAGAGTTTCGCTCAAGTGAATGTTTACGCTACCCTTTTCAGTAAACTTAACAGCATTCGACACAAGATTGAGTAATATTTGCTTAACACGGACAATGTCTCCTAACCAGTGATCATTAAAATTTTCATCAATATTACTGACAAGTTTAATACCCTTATTACTGACTATGCTGTCCACTTCAAATTTCACAGATTTAATTATATCGCTAATCGAGAAAGGCTCTTGCTCTAGGCTTAGTTTATTGCTCTCTATCTTTGAGTAATCCAAAATATCGTTGATAATGGTTAACAGCGATTTAGAAGACGATACTGCATTTTTAAGCATTACTTTGGACTTGGCATCGAGATACTCAGTATTGACCATCTGCAGTCCGCCTAAAATTGCATTCATGGGCGTACGTATCTCATGGCTCATATTTGACAAAAATTCACTTTTCGTTTGGGTTGCCTGCTCAGCTTTTTGCTTAGCTACTTCTAGCTCATTTATCGCATTTATTTTATCTGTAATGTCGTAATTTACACCGATGACTTTTAGAGCGTTGCCATCATTATCTCTAATAACTTCTGCGCTAGCTTTGATTGTTCTTACCTGCCCGTTTGGATGTACTACTCTAAACTCTGGATTAAAAGCACCTAAACCTGATACGGCATCCTCTAATTGTTTGTTAGACTCTTCCATATCATCAGGGTGAAGACTATGAGTCCAAGCTTCATAAGCACCAGAAAAACAATTCTCTGTAATGCCATACAGCTTGTACATCCATTCATCCCAGATTAATTCTCCCGAAATGACATCCCACTCCCACACACCAATTTGAGCTGATTCATTTGCCAATTTCATTCTCAGAGAACTGGTTTCAGCTTGGTTTTTTGCTATTTGTAATTCGGTTTCTATCTGTTTCTGATGGGAAGTATCTTGGATGACAGAGCAAATCAGCTCATCGCCATTTGCACTCTTAATTATAACGCCCGACAATTGTACGGGGTATTCATAACCCTTTTTATGAATATATTCTTTATAGTAAGGTCCGTAACGGCCTGTTTCTGAGAGGGATTTTAGTTGTTCTTTTTCTTGTTCTTCGTACTTTTTTGGTGTCAACTTCCAATAGTCCATTTGATTTAGTTCGTCTTTGTCATAACCACTAAAACGACTCAGTTCCTTGTTAACATACTCAAATAAACCATTATCTAACCTATTAATTGCAATGCCTACCGGCGCTAAGCTAAAAAACTGTTCAAATTTTTCTTTTTCCTCATTGAAAGCGTAGCTAATTCGTTCTATGTCTGTTGAAGCACTATGCAATTTGTTTTGCGTCTCAACTAATTCACTAATATCTCTACCTATGGCTAAAATAAAAGCATCACCATCCACATTTAATACAGTCAGAGATACAAGGCATGGAAAAGATGAGCCGTCTAATCGAGAGTGAACCCACTGAAACAGCTGTGGCCCTTTAGTCAGAGTATTTTCAATGTGTTCTGCGGCTATTTCCTCTGAACGTCTGCCACATGGTTGATACTCAGGTGAGATATCAGAAGGCTTTAAATTAATAAAGTTGTCTTTACTTTCCACGCCGTGCATATTGATTGCAGCTTGGTTACATTCTGTGAATTTACCAGATTTCAGATCGATTATTGATAGTGCGTCCCCAGATACTTCAAACAACTTCTTATACTTTATATTTTCAGCTCTAGCGTTTGCAAGCTGAACTTTAAGCTGGTCAATCTCCGCTTCGAGATCGTTTGTGGGATTACTCATAAGAACTCACTGTTAATTGTGTTTTTTCTTTTCCTATATATAACAATAGCTATAGTCCATTTTTTGTAAAAACAGAAGTTTTAAATAGAGAGTATTGAGTGGCTATTTCCTTATAGCACCGTTTGACGAGAATCAATATTTTTTCAAATAGCTACAAACTACGAGAAGATAATTATAGTTGGCTGTAATGATAAGTGAAAAATACAACAGATTATTGTTCTTTTTATTTTTTATAGCTGTAATGGTCTAATGAAACTGGACAGGTTTATAGCGTAAAATGAGCTAAACCCAAAAGGTATCACTATGACCAGAAAATCAAAAGTAACACTCAGTGCACAACAAAAACTTGAATATGCCAAAT
>NZ_JACJFH010000280.1:0-529 GCF_014164495.1 Pseudoalteromonas sp. SG41-5
CCTTTGATTACGGCTTTTACTTCACTGGCGGCTTGCTTGCCCAAATTTTGCCAGTTTATTTCCCGTAAGTATTTTACTGGGTCGCCTTTACCGAGCTTGCGTAGCACTGCAATGGCGGCTTCCATCGATTCGTTGCTGTCATTGGCTTTATCATCAAATAATAATTCGTTGTGGGCTGCGGGGGAATTATGTCGCGGGGTAAACCCGCTGCCACGAATGCGTAGACTCGAATTTACTTGTGCAAAAATGAAAGGCGAGGGCACTAATCTTTGAAGACTGTAGCGCCTAGCCTTGCAACATCCATGTTGTTAAAGAGCGGGTAAATCAGTATTGTTTAATAAGTTTGTTGTGCAGTGATAACGCCACCATCGGTATTATCACGCTCAAAGTTCAGGTTGAACTGGCCTTGGCGATTAATGGTAAAAATAGCGCGTGTCCAGTTTTCTGGTTGGTGTTGGGTGGCCTTTTCAAATAGGGTGTTGAATAAATCGACTATCTCGTCCGTCACGGTAATCGGCTGTTCGCTTGT
>NZ_JACJFH010000281.1:0-497 GCF_014164495.1 Pseudoalteromonas sp. SG41-5
CGTGCCTTAGCACACAGTTTAGTGTGCCGACTTAGCTCAGCTGGTAGAGCAACTGACTTGTAATCAGTAGGTCAACCGTTCGACTCGGTTAGTCGGCACCATTTATTTAAATTAAATGTTTTAAAACATTTAATTAGCACTGTTTAAGTGCCTCGATAGCTCAGTCGGTAGAGCAGAGGATTGAAAATCCTCGTGTCCGTGGTTCGATTCCGCGTCGAGGCACCATTTATACTAAAGCCCTGCATGAAAATGCGGGGCTTTTTTGTTTTTATTTAAGTTAAAACATAAGCGGCCTCGAACTACGTTCGATTACAAAATGCTTCCCTGTATTTTGCCCTACGGGCCATCCTTCGGACGTTAAAAATTGTTCCAGACAATTTTTTGCCGCCTCAGTGCACCATTTATATTAAAGCCCTGCATGAAAATGCGGGGCTTTTTTTTTAGAGAAAATTAGCACAAGTAAAGTTTGCCAAGTACTCGGTTGAGTTTTCTAATTC
>NZ_JACJFH010000282.1:0-494 GCF_014164495.1 Pseudoalteromonas sp. SG41-5
CACCCCGAGCACGCTTATCGCGCCTGTTTAGGGGTGTTAAGTTTAGCTAAAACTTATTCAAAAGAACGGCTTGAGCAAGCGTGTTATCGCGCAATCATAATGAATACGACCACACTTAAATCAATAAAGCAGATGCTGAAGCACAAAATAAAAAGGACAGACATATTTTTGGTCAGAAGATTTAGCACCTCTCCCATCGTGGGTAACCGTATCATTATTTTTTTGCACACTGTTAGTGTTAGTTACAGAACTTAGAGTTGAGTTGCTTGGAAAGCAATTTTAGGAAAAAAAGGCAAAGCTAGGCCGTCACTTTGTCTAATATCGTGTTTTTTTTAAACAACCTAATAATGATGCAACTGTTCAGCCTGTGCCTTTGTACCATTTTACATCGTTGCTGGCGGCTTGCTGCTTTAACCGTTGTTTGCTGCCTGCAAAATTTGAGTACTGCTGCCTGAAACGTTGAATTGATTCAAGCCATTGCGCTTCTTCTATAT
>NZ_JACJFH010000283.1:0-490 GCF_014164495.1 Pseudoalteromonas sp. SG41-5
GCGCTGTTAAAAATATTCTAATGTCTTCTCTTTGTGCAAAATATTTTTAGTTATTCATTCGCAAAGAGGTTAAGAGACGCGCGTCAGCAAGCTTAACGCCTACGGGAGTTTAAAGTTACTTTGGTACTTAATAACTTGTAGGCGAGTGGCTTGCCACCGCGAAAGGTTTTTCACAACTCTATGTCTAACTGGTGAATTTAAAATTGCGCGAGGTACCTTGGTCAAGTAATTCCGCCTACGGGTTGGCATTGGTGTTTGGATTTGCGTAGTCGGGGCTTTATGCCGCGTGACTCAAATGTCTTCTCTTTGTGAAAAATATTTTAAGTTTTTCATTCACAAAGAGTTAAAGGAAGGTAATAGGGTTCCCCCCTGTGTCAGGATAGTTGTCGCCTCTAACTTTTAATAGAGGCAGATAAAAATGAGACGTCGATTTACACAAGAATTTAAAGTTCAAGCGGTTGAAAAAGCATTATCTCAATGTGATGATGTT
>NZ_JACJFH010000284.1:0-466 GCF_014164495.1 Pseudoalteromonas sp. SG41-5
ATACATTTTTGCGTGCCTGCACAACACATCCACAGACACCATTTAGCTGTTAGTTATGTACTCTCATTCCGCTCGCTTCAACATGGTAACGACCATTGCAACGGCTCTTTAGGTCCGCAGTGGGCCAAAGCAGAGCTATAGGAAGTAAAAAAGGGGATAAAACACGCGTGCAATTAATGGATGAGCAAATAGAAAAAGCATTTAAAAAACATGGGCCAAATGCTAAGTTAAACATTCAACTTGAGCGCTGCCCGTTAAACAAAAAGTAGAGAGCCCATGATAGAAACGAATGATGACGCCTTAGATTATTTTCTAAGCAAATTTAGGCAACCAACAACAACTGTACCCGCGACTACCGCTGATATAGAAGCGTATCGAGGGAAACTGCCTGACCAGCTACTTGAATACTGGCAAATACTCGGTTTTAGCGGCTTTGCCGATGGTTTATTTTGGCTGACAAATCCAG
>NZ_JACJFH010000285.1:0-455 GCF_014164495.1 Pseudoalteromonas sp. SG41-5
TGAAAAGTGCGATATTTTTGCCCATTTGAATTTAATTGCCGACATGGGTGATATGGAAATTATTGATATGGCTTCTATGGTACGTGGCGCTATTAAGCAGTACGAATAACGCTGTATGCAAATGTAATTAGTAGAGGGCTTTAAACGAGCTCTATTTGGCGTACATAACTTAATGAATCATCAAGATGGCCGTATCCCTGGGCACGCATGATGATTCATTCGACACGTTTTTTAATATTAACTTACCAATTAGCTACAGAAAGTTTATTTTAGAATTCATTGGTGCCATATCTTTGGACTAACTCAGATTGACAAACTTTATGTTTGTTCATTCAATTTTAAACTCATTTATAACGCTAAGGACAGCATATGCAACCAGATATAAAAAATATCCCCCAACAACTTGGTCAGTACCTTTATCAGCAAATAAAAGAGCCATGGCTTGAGGCACAACT
>NZ_JACJFH010000286.1:0-451 GCF_014164495.1 Pseudoalteromonas sp. SG41-5
ATCGGCAAAATCATTAAGAACACAAAAGTGATCATTATCGCGTAATTTTCGTGATCAAAGCTTAATGAGAATAAGCGATCAAAGTTAATGCCATTGGGTGATCAAAGCTGGTGAGAATATGCACTGCAGGGTTTGCTGCTCGCCCACCGAGCCCCATGCCTGTGCTTGCAGTATAACTTGATGTTTATCGTCATTTATCGCTATCCCGTTGTAGCCTTGGATTGTACCTTTTGACGTGGTCATTTTCGCGCTATCAGGGTCGGTAATATTACTTTTAATAGGCTTGCCTTTGCTGCCCGTTTTTTCCTCGTGGGTCGCTAAGAACTCCGTGATTTTATCTGCACTTTTATCCAGCTTTTCTTTTTGCTTTAAATCCTGTGTTATCAACTCTTCGCTCAGGCTATCTTGTGATTGGTGACGTTCGATAATACGTTTACTCGCGCGTTCTAGT
>NZ_JACJFH010000287.1:0-446 GCF_014164495.1 Pseudoalteromonas sp. SG41-5
TGTGCAACAACAGGTGAAATAGATTATATGGTTGTATCGGGTTCAACGGATGAAGGTAATGATATATTCGTGACTTTAATTAAGTTTGATGACCAGTGGGATGTACCCGCAGGAACTATGTCTTGCTGCAGAGCCACAGCGGGGGCTATGGTTGGAGTATATGATAGGGTATTCCCAGGAAAAGTCGCGGTTGAATGGTTAGATAAGTCAGAAAATAGAATTTACTTTGGTGAAGTGGCAATAGACAAAAAAGGTTACAAATTAGCTAAATCTCTCCCTTATTTTACTTTATCGACAGGTGAGGTATTTAAGAAAATAAAACCATATTTAATAGTCGGTATGGGTGAATCAGGTGAAATCAAAGTTTGGATTTCAAATACACCATCTGCTGGGTTTACAGGCCATGTATTACACGAACTAGGCTCAGGGCAAGCTCAATGGCGTGA
>NZ_JACJFH010000288.1:0-438 GCF_014164495.1 Pseudoalteromonas sp. SG41-5
CACCCCGAGCACGCTTATCGCGCCTGTTTAGGGGTGTTAAGTTTAGCTAAAACTTATTCAAAAGAACGGCTTGAGCAAGCGTGTTATCGCGCAATCATAATGAATACGACCACACTTAAATCAATTAAGCAGATGCTGAAAAAGGGGTTGGATCAACAACCGTTACCCACACAGCAAACAGAGCCAGAAAAGCCAATTAAGCATGGCAACATACGCGGCACACAGTATTACCATTAAGGAATGCAAACATGATAGACACCATTAACCAGCAACTTCAACTACTCAAGTTATCCGGTATAAAGCAAGCACTCACGCAACAGCTTGAACAGCCAAATCTATATCAAGAACAAAGCTTTATAGAGCGCGTCAGTTTATTGCTCACTCATGAAATTGATACGCGTGAGCAAAGAAAAATCGACCGGCTAGTGCGACACGCTA
>NZ_JACJFH010000289.1:0-433 GCF_014164495.1 Pseudoalteromonas sp. SG41-5
TTGATTTTACATCACCAATTTCTAGCCCATTAGTAGCTCTTTTTTGAAAAGTCGTGAAAGCTGAGTGCTCTGGGCTATTTCTGATGAGTACTAAGTTGCTAAAGTCATTTGTTCCACCATCATCTAAAGGAAGTTTATGGTGAACTTGCCAGCCATTTGGTACACGTCCTGCCTTTAATTTTGCTATATCACTTGAAGAAACACCAAGTTTATCTAATTGGGATAATATATCTTTATTATCAGATAATTCTTCAAGAAATTTTTTGCGAACACCATTATCAAACTTACTTCGCAAAGCTTTGTACTCAGCTCGATCACGCTTTAAGTAATCAATCTTTTTAAATTCTACATTTTTGAGGACTAAATTTTTCCCTTTGTATGAACCAATAAACTCACCTTTAGCCCCCTTTAAATCATTCCCTTTCGGCGGCTC
>NZ_JACJFH010000028.1:0-50085 GCF_014164495.1 Pseudoalteromonas sp. SG41-5
TCAGATTTTATGTCAAGGCTTACCAAGCGCTCTGGTCGCTTAAAACTTACAGCTTATGACTTATAGCTTTAAATCAGTTCATCAAACAAATCAAATAACTTATCTAGCTCTTCGATGGTGTTGTAATGCATGCAACCAATGCGTACAACGCCGCCAGTATCCAATACACCCAATTGCTTGCATAAGCCCTGAGCGTAGAAGTTACCATCCCACACACATATATGTTGCTTACCTAAAAACTCAGACACCTGACGTGGCTCAAGCCCTGCAAAGGTTAAAGCAAAAGTTGGGGTACGTTCAGCTAAACGATCTAAATCATCAATACCAAATAGTTTGATCTTAGGATAGTTAACTAGTCGAGTAAGGAAGTACTCACTTAACGCCATTTCATGCTGTTTAGTTTTTGCAAAAGCAGAAGCTAATTTATCGCGGCGTGAATAGCTACCATCAAGCTCACTAATATCTGCAATGTAGTCAACAGCAGCAATTAAACCTGCGAGTGCTTCAAAGCTTTGCGTGCCGGTTTCCCAGCGCCCAGGAATAACATCTTTGGCAGGCTCGACTTTGTATGGTCGAAACTCTTCAAGGTGCTCACGCTTACCGTACACCATACCTAAATGTGGGCCGAAAAACTTATACGCAGAGCAGGCCAAAAAATCACAATCAAGTGCTTGAACATCAATCAGCTCATGTGGCGCATAATGCACAGCATCCACATACACCAAAGCACCTACGCTATGAGCCATTTCAACAATGCGTTTAATGTCGTTTATAGAGCCGGTAGTGTTTGATGCATAAGTAACGGCTACTAATTTGGTTTTAGTACTCAGTAAGCTTGTAAAATGCGCTAAATCTAAGCTGCAATCAGCTTCGTTAATCAATACAGTATTAACCTTTGCGCCTTTATCTTCTGCAGCCTGCTGCCAAGAGGATACATTTGAGAAGTGATCTGCATTAGTCACGATAATCTCATCACCCGCTTGCCAATCACGAGAAATCGCACGGCTAAAGCTAAAAGTAAGGCTAGTCATATTCGCACCGAATACAATTTGATCGCGCGATGGGGAATTAAGTAAATCAGCAGCTGCTTGACGCGCATTGGCCATTAACTCAACGGTTTTATCGCTTGAAAAAAACGCGCCGCCTAAGTTAGAGTTGTAATAACCTAAGTAAGCTGACATTGCACTAAGCACTGATTGTGGTACTTGCGAACCACCCGGGCCATCTAAAAATATTGGCGATTTACCCGCAACTTGTTGCATAAGTGCCGGAAACTGACGACGAAGTTTAGTTAAATTCATTATCATTCCTTAAGCCGTTAGTACGAAACAATCTAGGTAACCGTCTTTACTTGCATCAATCTTATTCATCGGCGTGGCGTTGTGCCATACTTCACGGTCGTTGATTAATGCAAACATACCGTCTTTAATTTCCATTTTAAAACACGGCTCAGCTTGTTTGTTTTCATAAACAAGTAATTCACCACCTTCTAGATTTTCATGTGATACACCACAAATACATACATGATCAAAGCCGTCTTGGTGAATACCTTCTGGCGCCGGTGGCGTGTCGCTTTCAATTGCTAGCATTCTAAACTGGTGGATCTCAATATCACGGTCTTCGTCTATACCTGTGATAGCACGAAACTCATTAACGATACTTTTCATGCCTTCACTTTGCAGTAAGCTTGACTCTAAGTTCTCGTAAGTACGCTCAACATTACCTTGAAAGGTATTAATTGAATCATCTTGTACAAAGGCTTTAGTGGCTTGTAGTTTTAGTTCGCCACCTTGTGCTTTGATCACTGAATAGCGGCGTTTACGAAACGCACCATCGGCGTACGGATTAGCAGGTAGATTAGCAAATGATGGCTTGACTGCCTCGATATGAGCTTGGTTTACAAAACGAAGTTGTAATAGGTTCTGGTTGTTTAATGCTGTCATAAAATATCACCTAAAAAATAAGAGACTAACTCATAAATATTGAAGGGGATTTTAATGCAAGTAGAGAGGATTTTTTGCGTCTTTATTTAATAAAAGGAGTTTAAAAGTATAAAATTAAGATCCAAATGTGGGTTTTATTGAATTTTTAATTTAAAAATAAAAACGACCACGTGGCGTGGTCGTTTTATCAACTACAAAAAGTATTCAATAAACTTAAGGTGTTGTTTCTACAAACTCAACATTTACTTCGCACGACTCTGTGATTGGACCTACCTCATAATAGTCAGTTGAGTCCCAAGTACCATCACAGCCTGTTACGCTTACAACTTCATAACCACTATCAGTGGTATAAATTTATCCCGCGGCTTTCACCATCTGATTATAGAAAGTTAGATTCACTAACACTACCGTTGCCAGTAACGTTCACAGTAACACTGTAGTGTACTGAATACGAAATATTGTAATAACCTTGGTTATCACGTAAATCATCTAAATAACTAACAGTACCACTGCTTAGCGGATTATAATCAAAGTCCAACCTTGCTGATTTATCAGCAATAGCTTCTATTCCACTAATAGTCTCTAATGCATTCTGTCTAGAATAGACGTCTGTTAAATTGCTATTATTACTAAAATCTAGAGTCGTAATTGGAGAGTTATTCACCTGCAGCCAGTATAAAGACGTCATCTCACTTATATTTAGCTGTTCAAGCTGATAATTACCAAACAAATCCAGTGATAAAATTAGCTCAGGATTAGCAATTGACGATAAGTCACTAATACCTGATTGATATATTCCTAGTCTTGATAAATTAGTAAAAGACGAAAAATCAAAACTTGTATAATTAGCTCCACCTATCGTTAAACTTGATATGTGATAGACCTGTGACCATGGCACAAGTGATTGCTCAATACCTTCGATACTTAATGAAGTCAAGCTTTGTAAAGCTGAAAAATCTAGATTATTTATTGAGGTATACGAAATGCTAAGGCTTTCTAAATTAACGAGATTTGTTAGGTTAAGCACTGAAACCCCCATTTTACCAATATCAAGGCGAGTTAATTTCGTTAAATTGGTGACATCAAGCTCTGTTACCCCCGTTTGCCCCCATAAAAACGCATTTCTTAGCTCTGTTAAATGCCCAATATTGAGTTCAGTTAAGCTACCACTATTAATTGCTAAGTACTCTAACTGAGTGTTAAAGATTAGGTCTAGCTGATTTAACTCTATGCCTTGTAAGTCTAAATGCACTAATTGTGTTTGATTAGATAAATCAATCTGAGTCAATGGCATATCATGCAAAGTTAAATACTGCAGTGAGGTATATGCAGATAAGTCAATATCTGAAAGATTTTGTCCACTCAACTCTAGGCGAGTAATTAGACTAGAGTCGTAAAATTGAATAGATTCTATTTTTGTTTGCTGCTCAGAACCATAGTTATAACCATTAGAAAACTCTGTTAATTGCTCAAAAGCAGATAAATCAAGATGGGGACCCAAGTTTAAGTCTGAGAGTTCAAGAATCTGTAAATTAGGCAAGGCCTCTAGACCGGCTAAAGACGTAATCTCACCATAGTTGTTCCACAGGCAATTTAATTCAATCACACTCTCTAAGCTTGTTTCACCTGAATTATCAACACACATTGCAAGCGCAGGATCTGTAATATTCGCTTGGGTAGAT
Organism: Pseudoalteromonas sp. SG41-5; assembly: GCF_014164495.1. Lineage (NCBI taxonomy): Bacteria > Pseudomonadati > Pseudomonadota > Gammaproteobacteria > Alteromonadales > Pseudoalteromonadaceae > Pseudoalteromonas > Pseudoalteromonas sp. SG41-5. The sequence goes on from NZ_JACJFH010000028.1 coordinate 3,626, forward strand.
AACGGAATAAGCTCTTTAAACGTTACATCAATTTGACAGCTTTCTTTCACATAAGGGATTCTATAATCACTGCCATCTTCATAGCCGTCACAACCTGAAATACTATTAAGCTCATAACCTGAATTTGGCTCAATAGATGTCGACCAATTTGAGCCATGAGCAACATTACTATCATCTCCTACAGCTAATGAGCCATTACCATCACCATTAACTGTGATTGTATGCATAGGTAAATCAAACGATAAGTAAACTTTATCTTGCTCTAAGCAGCTATTACCTTTTAAGTACTTACAGAAAGTAACATTACGGCGGTTGTTATCAATTAATTCAATAACAGTATCTTGACCGTCGAGGGTTAACTCTAACTTTCCATCAACTAGCTCAACATATACAGGTTCAGTGTCGTCAATCTGGAAAATATAGTGTTGCTTATTTAGCACTTCATCATAGTAACCATAGGTAACAGCCCAGCGAGCAATACCATTACTATCATTTTGATAAAGGCTAAAAACTAAGTTATGTTCTTCGAAATGAGCGACATCTGTTGAAGGTGTGTAATCATGTATATATAAATGTGCTGTAGTGTCTCCACCATTTACGGCACCGCTAAGCGTCCGCTCTATAAAATAACGCTGACCATCAACAGCAACTAGGGTATATATAAACTCCCCCTCAAGTGTGCATGTATCTAAAGAAACATCGCACCAATCAACTCTCTGATAGATGCCATCAACGTATTCAGAATATCGATCACGTTTTAAATGTCCACCTTCAAACCCTCCTTGAAAAGAGCTTGTGTCAAAAGTAAAGAAAACCTCTCCATCATCATAAACTTGTATTTCCCCCCAATGGGTGTCTAGGTCATGACCATCTCTAAACTGGTGACGACCAGCAAAGTTATCTGCACTAATTGGTTGTTCATTACGACGCACCATGATGCCTGAATCTGTATAATGCTCACCGTCAAAAATACCTTGAGTAACAAGCTGGTAACCAACATTTAAACCTTTAGTGATATAAAATGATTCAGTTCCGTTATCTTCAGGAAAGAAAAGCGCTATAGAGTTATCAACTATTTGCCAAGTGAAATTCTCTTCGGATAAGTCACTTATATTATGAGATACACCAGACCCATCAAGATTAAAATTTACTTTATTAACAGTCTTTTCCCCGACCAAGTCAACTGACCATTGTCCTGCGATATCATCGGTTGTAATAGCTAAACGTTGATCGAGTGATGTTTTACTCACTTCATAAGAAGTTGTGTATTCATCAACTAACACATCATCTTTATATTGTTCGATTACTCGATCTAACTCATACCAGTTAATTCCTTTCTCTGGTAATGGTTTTAATCTCAGGCTTGTAGCAATATCTTTAAAATTAACTTCAAGTGGAAAACCCTCTGGGTATTCTATATTTTGATATTCATTAAGAATAAACGCTTGCTGTGGGGTGATTTCAATCACACCTTGCTTATCCTCTTGCCAAGTAATATCAACTTTACCGTTGTAGGTTAAATAGCCGGTATTATCTTCATTAAGATCTACAGTATAAGCACTTGCATAATACAGATCTTGATTACCAATAATGAAGCTACCAACTGTTTGCTGTTGCTCTTTAAAGGTTGCTGTAATTTCACAATCAGTGTTACTTGCAAATGCAATGTAGTGATTACCTTCAATATAGCCATCGCAGCCTTCAATTACGTCTAAAACGAAACCGTCGTCAGGAATGATTTCAAACCCAACTTTTTGATACAAAAATGACGCTTGTGATGCGGGTGAAATTTCACCATTGCCACTTGAGTTAGCGCTAAGGGTAACTTTAGGGCGCTTTGGTAAGTAAGTAATTTGTGACGCAGCATTACACGTGCCACCATCTTGATAATGGCAAACTACAATGCTGCCGGTATCTGATGAAACAAGCTCAAGATGCCACATTTCACCATTTCGGTCATAACTTAATACACCGTCATTAAAGGTTGCGCCGGTGTAAGTCTGCCCCTCTAATTCAACAACGTATATTACGTTACCGTTTTCGTCATATTCAGTATAAATTCTATCTGTTTGGCCATCTGCTGAATAAAACTCTGTGTAATTCTCTAATAGCTCTTCGGTGAATGCGCTGTAGGTTAAGTCTTTGCTGTATTCATAAACTAATATTGCACCGCTTTGAGACCTAATCTCACCATTTGGTAAATAGTAATTTAGAGTGCGCTTAATGTAATACAGGTTACCAACAATACTGATGAACTCATGAATCATTTCACTTTCAAGGTAGCAACTTGCACCAAAGCCTTCACATGACGTAACAATTTCATTGTTATAAATAAAACGCTTACGTGTAAACTGACCATCATTTAAATGCCCCTGCCAATCAGTGATGCCTAGGCCGATCATCATTGTGCCATCGCTAAAAATATTTAAATCATACGATTGAGATGTGCCGATAAAGCCATGCCAACGACCAATTAAATCATCATTCGTAGTCGATACCGCTTGTTTTTTGATTAATAGCCCCGTTAGGGTGTCACTCGGCTTATCAAAGCTCGTATCAAGACCAACTAATTGATAGCCGCCACTTAATGCTTTTGTAAACCAAAGCTCTAGCTGCCCTGTTTCGCCGCCGTCATCATAGTTAACAATTAAGCTATGGCTATTTAGCTGCCAAGTAAACGCTTCGCTACTATCAACAACGCCTGTACCGTCAGCATAAAATTGCAGAGTTTCAGGTAGGTTGGGATCGTAGCTAGTATAAAAGTCATTATCTTGTACATGAAGTGCCCACTCACCTACCAGCTGTTCAGCTAATAATGAAATGGTTTTATTTTTATATATTAGATTCGTCGTATATGTTTCATCATCTTCAGTCGTCATTGTAACTGAACCGCTGTTGCTATTAACAACCGTTCGCTCTGTTGAACGCGTCACTTCGATGGTTCTAAACACATCGTTTTCAGCCAATACAGTAAAGCTGAATCCAGTTAAAACTACAGACTCTGAACTTTCTGCATCTGAATTTTGATAAATCGTAACTTTTTCAGCAAAGTCTAATGTATAAACGCCTGCATTTTCAGCCCAAGAGATCGCACTACTGGTATTAGAGCTAAACTGCCCGCTTCCATCAGCCCTTAAGCTAAGGTGGAATGCTGTATTGGTATGATAACGAGGTGAGTTAATAATATAATTACCCTCGAGCGTACCTGTTGCGCCGGTTACTAGAGCATCATCTTCTTTAATTTCTTTTTTGGTTTTTTCGATGATTTCAGGATCTTTCTCTATCACTTCTTCTTCAAACTGCTTCGCGACTTGTTCATTCGCAACAAGCTCCAGCGTGCTATTAATACCTTCAGGTAATTGATAATCTGGATTATCAACAACAATCTTAATAAGTGTTGCTAGCTGAATCTTCTCATCCGCATCAACATTTAACAGTGCGCTATTAAGCTCTTCTTCACTCGCAGGCTCTGTACCATCACGTGTTAAAAGTGCAAATTCAGCAGTGGTAACATTAGTGATATTGACACCAAAATTATCATTACTATCAAGCGTATTATCCTCGCCCGCTTGTGCTAAAAGCTTTTCAACTGAACTTAGCTGCGATACAAACTCAACACCTGGGTTTAAGGTATCTAGTCCTTTCGCTTTTACTCTTACCAACTTTTTAGTTGATGACTCATCGATATTTAAAACCGCTGTATAACGACCACTATCATTTGCTTGAACCTGGAACGATTCACCACCAACAACAATTTCAAGTTCAGCATTTGCAATTGGCTCATCAGTAACAAGCCCTGTTATGGTTACATTGGATACTTTACGCTTGATGAGCACCGCTTGAGAGGATGATGCTGAAGCACCATCATTATCAGTAACCGTTACAGTAAAATTAACCGTAATGTCTTCACTGATATCGGGGGAAGTAAAGCTCACTTCAGCACTGGAAAGACCATCACTGATAAAGTCAAAGCTCGCATCGTGGCTCCAACTATATGACGAAATTTCACCATCAGTATCATTTGCTGTCGCTTTAAGAGTGAATGTTTCTTGTTCTATTTGTTCATCTGCAGCCGTTAGTGTAACTATTGGGCCTTGGTTAACTGGGTCAACAGGTTTTGGCGTTGTACTACCGCTATCATCACCTCCGCCTCCACAGCCAGTTAAAAATAGTGCACTGGCTAGTAAGCCTATGCGTAGCTTTATTTCAAAAAAACCCATTTTATTCCCCTTTTAAATGGATGCTATTGAGGGAGCTGTGTTTAAATCATTTCCCTTTAATAATTTAAAAAAGCCTTAGCTTAATGTGGCTTTAAAATTTTGTTTTCGGTTCTTATAACTTTTTATATTTATACTTTAAGAATTACACCTCAGAAGCCTCAAGCTCGAATCATCATTCTCAAGTTATTAAATCTCCCAATCCCCTGATTCTCATAGGCTAATTATTCTTTCGTACACTAAAGATATTGATGCTGCGTAATTTGATGTGGTAAATGAAATTGAAATTAGCTAAGGAGTTTACGATGGTGCCTTTCATTGCTGATTGATTATTTTAATAGCATGAAGGAAGTTATCGCCTTTTCCATGGCAACTAATAACATATGTTAATTTTTTATTGGTAAGATTCTAGACTAAGAAAACTTTTCGTCAAGTGAAAATGAACAAAGGCTTAACAAAAACCCACATATTGTGGGTTTTTTTGCAACAAGTAGACTTTTAAACAGCTTGTTGAATAATCACGTTGTCTGCTTTTTTAGTGTAAGCAGGCATGCGATGGAAGTTCAAGTAACGGTATGTATCTGATGCTGTTGCATTGATCTTCGCAGCATATTCTTGATACTCAGCAGATGTTGGTAACCTACCTAAAATTGCAGCGATTGCAGCAAGTTCAGATGAAGCTAAAAATACGTTTGCGCCATTACCTAAACGGTTCGGGAAATTACGTGTAGAGGTAGACACAACTGTTGCTTGATCTGCAACACGTGCTTGGTTACCCATACATAGTGAACAACCTGGAGTTTCGATACGTGCGCCAACACGACCAAAAATACCGTAATAACCTTCTTCTGTAAGTTGGTCTTTATCCATCTTAGTTGGTGGAGCAACCCAAAGCTGAGTCGGTAATTGACCTTTAAAGCCATCAAGCAACTTACCAGCAGCACGGAAGTGACCAATGTTAGTCATACAAGAGCCGATGAATACTTCATCAATTTTCTCGCCTGCAACATCAGAAAGAAGACGCGCATCATCTGGATCATTTGGTGCACAAAGAACTGGCTCTTTAATTTCGGCTAAATCGATATCAACTATATGAGCGTACTCAGCGTCTTTATCAGCTTCCATAAGTTCTGGGTTAGCTAACCACTCTTGCATTGCTGTAACACGACGTTCAATCGTACGTACATCACCGTAACCTTCAGAGATCATCCACTTCAGCATCACAATGTTTGATTCTAGGTATTCAGAAATAGATTCTTTAGATAACTTAACAGTACAACCTGCCGCCGAACGCTCTGCAGATGCATCAGATAATTCAAATGCTTGCTCAACAGTTAGGTGCTCAACGCCTTCAATTTCTAGTACACGACCAGAGAATTCGTTAATTTTTCCTTTTTTCTCAACGGTTAATAAGCCTTGCTTAATACCGTAGTAAGGGATTGCATGTACTAGGTCACGTAATGTGATACCAGGCTGCATTTCGCCTTTAAAACGGACTAAAATTGATTCAGGCATATCAAGTGGCATTACACCAGTTGCTGCTGCGAATGCTACTGCACCCGACCCAGCTGGGAATGAAATACCTAATGGGAAACGTGTATGTGAATCACCACCAGTACCGACGGTATCTGGTAATAACATGCGGTTTAACCATGAGTGGATAATACCGTCACCTGGGCGAAGTGAAACACCGCCACGGTTCATGATGAAATCAGGAAGCGTATGGTGAGTATTTACATCAATAGGTTTAGGGTAAGCTGATGTATGACAGAAAGACTGCATTGTTAAATCTGCAGAGAAACCTAAACAGGCTAAATCTTTAAGTTCATCACGCGTCATAGGACCGGTTGTATCTTGCGAACCAACAGTTGTCATTTTAGGCTCACAGTATTGACCTGGGCGAATACCAGCAACGTTACATGCTTTACCAACCATTTTTTGCGCTAGTGTGAAGCCTTTATCAGAAACTTCTGTTGCTGTTGGTACTTTAAATACATCTGTTGCACCCAAGCCAAGAGATGTACGCGCTTTGTCAGTTAAACCACGACCAATGATTAGTGGGATACGACCACCAGCACGAACTTCATCTAAAATTACCTCAGATTTAAGTTCAAAAGTAGAAATAATTTCATCAGTACCATGACGCTTAACAACACCTTCGTAAGGGAAGATATCGATTTGCTCACCCATGTTAAGTTCATCAACATTTAATTCGATTGGTAATGCGCCTGAATCTTCCATTGTGTTGAAGAAGATTGGCGCAATTTTATTACCTAAACATACACCGCCAACACGCTTGTTTGGTACAAACGGGATATCATCGCCCATAAACCAAAGTACAGAGTTAGTTGCTGACTTACGAGAAGAGCCAGTACCAACAACATCACCTACGTAGGCAAGTGGTAAGCCTTTCGTTTTTAGTTCTTCAAGTTGTGTAATTGGACCAACTTCACCAGCTTTATCAGGTGTAATACCGTCACGTTCAATTTTTAGCATTGCTAAAGCATGCAATGGAATATCAGGACGTGACCAGGCGTCTGGCGCTGGTGATAAATCATCAGTATTTGTTTCGCCTGTTACTTTGAATACCGTAACTGAGATTTTTTCAGCAACCGCAGGTTTATTGGTAAACCATTCTGCAGCAGCCCAAGATTCAATAATTTGCTTAGCGTATTCATTACCCGCTTTTGCTTTTTCTTCAACGTCATAAAATGCATCAAACATTAATAACGTATTTGCAAGACCTTTAACAACGATTGGCGCAAGCGCTTCTTCGTCAAGTAGCTCAATCATGGGGGCGATGTTGTAACCGCCAAGCATTGTGCCTAATAGTTCAGCTGCTTTTTCTTTTGAAATTAGTGGTGAAGTTGCCTCACCTTTAGCAACTGCGGCTAAAAAGCCAGCTTTGATGTAAGCTGCGTCATCCACACCTGGCGGCACGCGATTTACTAATAAGTCTAAAATAAACTCTTCTTCACCTGCAGGTGGTGTTTTAACTAGCTCGATAAGATCAGCCGTTTGCTGAGCATCCAATGGCGCTGGTACGATACCTAACGCGGCACGTTCTTCTACGTGTTTACGATAATCTTCTAGCACAATATTGCCCTCTTGGTGACGTGAAAGTATTCAGTAATACACATTCTCGCGAAAAATTACTCAATACTTATAGTATTCTGACGATTAATTATAAAGCTTTTAAATATAGATGAAAATCCGTGCAATCAAGCAAAATTCTATACTCATTATAAATACTGTGAATAACCAATTAGGAAAAAACCATTCACATGAATGTTAATTAACTGCGAATTATTGCTATTTTTTAGGCATAAAAAAACCCAGCATCTTGCTGGGTTTTTAATAAATCAAATGCTATTAACGCTTAACTTTCACGCGCTCAATTGACTTAAGGTGTGCTTCTACACGACGGTTTTCCGCGTGTGCAGCAGGTGTGTTGTCTGTATTTTTAAGACGCTCTTCGCCTAGACCAACAGTAGTAATACGATCTTCAGCAATGCCATCAGCAATTAGCTTAGCAGCAACTGCATCAGCACGCTTTTTCGATAACCACTTGTTATACTCAGCTTTACCAACAGCTGAAGAATGACCTTCAAGTAATACTGTTGTGTCTGTATGCTCTTTTAAGAAGCTAGCAACTTGGTCAATACCGCTGTCATATTTACCAGCAACTTTTGAGGCGTTGTTAGGGAATGTTACTAACAAGCTTTTAGTTACTTCACGGTCTTCATATAAAGTACAACCTGTACCATCAACAGCATCTGTCATTGGTGTGTTTGCACATTGGTCATCTGCATCAGGGATGTTATCACCATCGCTATCTACCGGGGCAACTGCTACAGGTACTACTGTAGCTGGAGCTGGAGCAGCTTTAACTGGCTCAGCAGCTGAACTTTGCTTGCCAAATAAATAGCTAAGACCAAGTTTAGCACCTACATCTGTGTAACCACGGTCAAGGCCTTGGTAAATAGATGTTTCAGCATTAAATGCAAAATTATCAGTGAAGTAATGTTGGTAACCAGCACCCACATTAGCAAAAGTTAGGTTTTCTGTAATATCGATTTTTTTAAGACCGAAAATACCATAGAAAGGGCCGCCGTTGATGTGATAAAGACCATCAATACCTAAACGGTCGCCGTCCATGCTTGTTGCGTTCATGGCAGGATTTGCATTTGAAATGTCAAAATCCATATCAGCATATTCTAGACGTGCACTCCAGTAATCGTTAAAACGATAACCAATTTCTGCACCCCAACCAGTTGAATCATCAACGTTGGTACCTGCGCTTCCACGGACATTTTCCCATGAAGCATCGTAATAATCGCCAAAAGCACCGATAAAGAAACCTTCTTTTTCAGCAGCGAAACTTGAAGCGCTAGTTGCAGCTAGTGCTAAAGCAATAGTAAGTGATTTTAATTTCATTGTTTCCTTCCCATTTTCACAATTAAAATTGTAGCTAAGAGACCCTAGCTCAATAAGTTTAACCATAGAGTACCGTATCTTTAGTTAATCATTACTTAACGAAAATATTTAAATGCATATTTTGCAATTTAACTATTTATTAAAATAAAGCGCCCTACATTATAGTTCAGATAAAAAACTTTACCTAACTTGCACATCTATCGATTGTCAGCATTGTAGTTGCTATCACTGCAATTTCAGCCACAACGTTTCTAATATCTTTGGCTTTAATAATTTAAATGCTTAAGCTAATGAGTGCATTATATTGGTTAATTTTAAATCAACAAGTAGTTAAGCATATTTATTTCTTATAATTATTAATAAATAACAGCTTTTAACTAAAGATCTGGATGTATAAGTCACATCAATTCATTAATCGTCGCTCAATTTACGAACAATACGCCTAACAATCAGCACTGCGTTATTATGTTCCGCAGAATGTTTGGTAATTAGTATCCCCATCAACAGGCGGGGAGTACCAAAATGCAGGGCTTGCCAACAATTGGTAAGGCGACCTCAAGGCCGTTAAATATTCATCTAACATGCTGCTTTCACCAGTACTTTCATACTGCTGTATTATGCTTTCAACAATATGATTACGCGGGATCAAGCGTGGGTTGGCTTGGCGCATCAGCTGATAGCTTTGCGTATTTGTTCTGGCTAACCACTTAATAGACCAACCAGCCAAGTCACTCGGAATGGCAGTCTGACCTTGCAATGATTCTGTTAAGGAGTCAAAAGTATTGGTGTAATCAAGCTGATGGGTTTTCAGTAAAGTTAATAACTCGGATACTAATTCAGCATCGCCATCTTGATGACCATCAAAGCCCAACTTTTTCGCCCACATCTGTGTAAAGGCTTGATGAAACTGCTCAGCAAAACCATTTATTAATGGGCTTAATAGCTCAACAGCCAGCTCTTCGTCATCGCTAATTAAAGGAATTAAACTTTCAGCTAAACGTGCACAATTCCAATTAGCAATATTAGGTTGATTGCCAAAAGCATAGCGACCTTGGCGATCAATAGAACTAAATACAGTATCAAAATCAAACTGATTCATCATTGCACAAGGGCCATAATCGATGGTCTCACCACTGACGAGCGTATTATCAGTATTCATTACTCCATGAATAAAACCAACGCGCATCCAGCTAACAATCAGGCTAACTTGCTTTTCAATTACCGCACTTAAAAATGCCAAATAACGCGCAGAGCCCGTAGACTTTATCTCAGGATAATGACGCTCAATAGCTAAATCAGCTAAGGCTTTTAAACCAGTAACGTCACCTTGCGCAGCTAAATACTGAAACGAACCGACACGTATATGACTACTAGCAACGCGGGTAACAATGGCTCCTTGTTGTGGTGGTTGACGGTAAACTGTTTCACCACTGGCAACAACTGCCAAACAACGTGTCGTCGCTATGCCAAGCCCGTGCATTGCCTCACTCATTATATATTCACGTACCGCAGGACCGATTGCACAACGGCCATCACCTCCACGTGAAAATGGCGTAGCACCAGAACCTTTGAGTTGAATGTCCCAAAGCTGTTGCTGCTGATCAGTGACAGCCCCTAATAAATGTGCTCGCCCATCACCTAAACGCGGTGAAAAATGTCCAAATTGATGCCCTGAGTAACCTAATGCCACAGCAGCAACATCGCTGTTATTAAGATTACCAGAAAAAATTACCGCACGTTCTGATGTGACAACCTCAATATTAAGCTGCCTAGCTAACGTATCGTTCCACAGCAGTAAGTTTGGAGCAATAACAGCACTTGGCTGATCAGCCACAGCAAAATCATCAGCAATCTGGGTGTAACGAGCAACTAATTTCATAGTATTCCTTAAGCTTGGGTTGTTTGTATACCAACGCGATTATCGCCCACGCTGTATGCAACTAACAGACTGAGCTCTTGTAGGCTTAATCCGCTTTGTTGCTGCAATTCATTAAAAAAATGTTGAGCGCTGGCAAGTGACTTTTTAGTTTGTAAACCGCCATCAATTATTTTATGAGCACGGAGATAACTTTCTACATCACGCGATAATAAAAAAGTATCTTTCCCTAAGGTTCGCAATGCATAAGGGCCGGTGTTACCACCTAAACGCGCCCCATGCTTTTTTAAATACCCCCACAAACCAATAATATCGTCGCTCGGCCAATCTGCAATAAACTGACTAAAACTGCCATGTTCACTTGCCACTTCATGGATCATATACGCATTTTCTGGGATCGTTTGCACTTTTTTAAAGTTACGAACGCTTCGCCCATCGGTGGCTTTTTGCTCAAGCATATCTGGCGGCATCATTAATAATTTAGCCACACTAAAATCCCAAAATACTTCCCGAAAACCTGGCCATTTATTGTTGATCACTGACCAATAAAAACCACTTTGAAAAATTTTGCGGGTAAACTCTTCAAGCCATGCATCATCAGGTAAAGCAGTTAATTGCTTTGCATTTTGAGGGGCAACAAGTAATTGCTGTAACATTACTTCGCTACCTTTTCGCTGTGCCGCTCGTTGATATATATCTTGAAATTTTTCCATTACTCACTACCACTGCTTGTTATTACGCTTACTGTAACGCTATTTACGTTGTAAAAAAATGTCAGGAGCACATTGCAGCTAAAAATAAACTTAAAAATATCCAGCCTTGACACCTAGACGGCTAAAATGCTTTAATCTTTCGCATTACCCCTATTAAAGGTTTGAGTTTTAAACGATAAAACTTACACCATGGGCTAGAAGAGGTGCGTTATTCAGGTAACGTATGTGAGGAGCACATACTCCAGTGATCATACGTGAGGGGAATTAACGCCGAGAAGTAACACTTTTTGTGAAGTTTTACTTCGGGCGACTGGGTTGAATCCCAGCGACTGTCACCAATAACAGCTTGGCTGTTAAAATATTTGGTGGAGAGCTTCTGGTCTTAGCGTAATAAGGCCATAGCGCCCTATTATATTAAGCCCATTCGCTCTTCGAATTATTAGTTCGAACGACGTTAATGTGGCTCCAATCATAAAAGCTTATTAACTCCTCGAATCACTTATAAGTTCGTGAGAGATGATCAATAACTTCAATTTAAATGACTACCCTTTGTGGACGGCACTCGTCACGCCATTTACTGACGCTGGTGAAGTCGACTATGCCACTCTTGATCAGTTAGTTGCACAGCAGCAAGTGGCTGACAATGGTATTTTATTACTTGGTAGCACCGGCGAAGGCCTCGCACTAACACTCAAAGAGCAACAAGCGATTGTTGAACACGTGTGCCAATTAACGCCAACAGTACCGCTGATGGCTGCAGTAGGCGGTATAAATCTAAAGCAACAACTTGCCTGGGTTGAATACTGTAATCAGTTACCCATTCATAGCTATTTACTGGGCACTCCCCTATACGCTAAGCCCGGCGTGGTAGGCCAAACACATTGGTTTGAAAGCTTACTTAATACCAGTAAACATCCTTGCATGCTTTATAACGTACCAGGGCGCAGTGCTGTTGATATTCCATCGGCCGTAATTAGCAACTTGAAAGACCATAAAAACTTGTGGGCACTCAAAGAAGCCAGTGGCGACATTGCTAAATTTGAAGGTTTTAGAAAAGTCGCACCTAATTTAGCTATTTTTAGCGGTGACGATGCACTGATGCCTTACTTTGCCCAGGCTGGCGCAAAAGGTTTAGTCTCTGTGGCTGCTAATGCATGGCCTGTGCAAACCCATGAGTTTGTAAAACGAAGTCTCAGCGGTCAACACCCCAATTTATTTGCCGACTGGTCACAAGCCATTCAAAGCTTGTTTGCTGTCGCAAACCCTATCCCCGTCAAAGTATTGATGCATTTACAAGGGCGAATTAACAGCCCGTACTTACGTCCACCTTTGACGCATCTTGAGTTAACGCAAACTGATTGTATTAACAACGCAAACAACACCATTTTATCTTGGCATTAAATACAGGTTTTTATAATGAGCTGGTTAGAACTACTAAATAATTTAGAATCGGGCGCTGTGCGCGCAGCAACACAAGACGACAACGGCCAATGGCATGCTAACGTTGCAGTAAAACAAGGTATTTTAGAAGCGTTTAAAAATGGCACTAATACCGAATTTCCAGGTGGCTTTGTTGATAAACACAATTTAGCACCACAAGGTTTTGCAGCCGATGCTGGAGTGCGTATGGTACCTGGTGGCTCAAGCGTTCGCCGTGGCGCACACGTTGCTAAGGGCACGATTATTATGCCACCAGCATATGTAAACATTGGTGCGTTTATCGACGAAGGCACGATGGTTGATAGCCACGCGTTAGTGGGGTCGTGTGCGCAAGTAGGTAAAAATGTACATTTAAGCGCTGCAGTACAACTAGGCGGTGTACTTGAACCTATTGGTGCAAGCCCGGTGGTGGTAGAAGACGATGCATTCATCGGTGCAGGTTGCGTGATTGTTGAAGGCGTAGTAGTGAAAAAAGGCGCGGTGCTCGCACCAGGTGTACGCTTATCAGCAACTATTCCTGTTTATGACTGTGTTAATGAGCGCCAGCTGGCTAAAGGCGAGCCTATTCCTGAATACGCGATTGTTATTCCAGGCTCTCGTCCAGCTTCTAATACTTGGGCCCGCGAGCAAGGATTAAGTATGTCGTGTGCATTAATTGTAAAATACCGTGATGAACAAAGTGATGCATCATTGCTGCTTGAAGAGGTTTTACGTTAATGAGCTTTTTGAGCACGCCAGTTAAAACCGCCATTGATGAGCTATCAACTACGCTTGATACACCATTTTTTATTTACGACCTTGATACATTAAACGCACACTTAACGCGATTAGTGGCGCAAACTGAGGTAAAACTGTGGTATGCCGTAAAAGCTAATCCATTATCTAAAGTCATTCAAAGCTTAGATAACGTGGGTTTTAACTTTGATGTAGCAAGTAAAGGCGAACTTGAGCAAGTTCTGGCACAAGGTATTAACAGCGAGCGCGTGCTCAATACAGGGCCTGCCAAAAGCCCAAAACAAATTAAACACTTTATTGCGCGCGGCGTACGTACCTTTGTTGCCGAAAGCCTTAATCAAGTACGCTGGCTTAACGAGCAAGCAAGCTTACAAAACTGTCAGTTACAGGTATTACTGCGAGTGCAATTACGCTGGCCTGAAGGGGAAAAAAACCCACTTGGTGGCGATAGCCTTACTCCATTTGGTTTAAGTTGCGATGAATGGCAAGCGCTAAATACTAGCGACTACCCAGCGCTTAATTTTGACGGCCTGCATATTTTTCAGTGGGGCAACATGCTTAGCAGCGACAAACTCGCTGAACTTTGGTCACAAATGATTACGCCGTTAACAAAGCTTGCCAACGACTTAGGTATTCACTTAAAAGTACTCGACTTAGGCGGTGGTTTAGGTATTCCTTACACTCTTGATGCACCAACCTTAAGTTGGGATGCGCTCATTGATGCATTAGCTAACATTAAACATGCCGCAGGCGTACAAGAACTCTGGATGGAGCTTGGCCGTTATGCTGTGGGCGAATGCGGTCATTACGCAACGCCTGTCGTTGAGCGAAAACTTAACTATGCCCAACAACAAGTGATCTTAAGCGGCGGTATTAATCATTTATTGCGCCCTGCAGTCACCAGCCAAGATTTCCCAGCACGATTATTACGAGACTCAACTGCTGCATACCAAACTATGAGCTTATATGGGCCATTATGTACAGCACTTGATTACTTAGGTGAACACCAATTACCTAGTGATTTAAATGAGCAAGACTGGTTGGTGTTTAGCCAATGTGGCGCGTACGGCTTTACCGAAAGTATGCCGTATTTTTTATGTCATGAGCTAGCAGCTGAATACACATTACAAAATGGCGAGCTTAACTGTATTCGCACAGCTGAAGATGCCAGCTACTACTTAAGGTAATTGAGATGAGTACGACTAAAGCTATAAGCCAAGAAAACATAGTAGTTGGTGAAGTTGCCAACGGCCTACCGCTCACAATTCCTGTCTATCGTTTAAAAGGCGATGGCACTGGGCCAAGTGTGTATGTGCAAGCTAATATGCACGGTGCAGAAGTACAAGGCAATGCGGTTATTTACCAATTACTTGAGCAGCTTAAGCACCTTGAACTCAAAGGCGATATCACCCTAGTGCCTTACGCGAACCCAATTGGTTGCAATCAAAAATCGGGGGAATTTACCCTTGGTCGTTTTGATCCAATCACCGGCACCAACTGGAACCGCATGTATCACTGTAATAGTAAGCTCGCGAGCCAATTTGCTGAGCAATATAGTGATGCCGATGAGCAAACCTTAAAAAGTGCGTTTAAAGCCGCACTGATTGATGAAGTAGACCAACAACTCAGCGGTCCAGCTTATCGCCTAACTACAGGCAAACGCATTGCACTTAACTTGCAAAAGTTGGCACACCAAGCTGATATCGTGCTCGACTTACACACAGGCCCCATTTCGAGTCAGCATTTATATTGCCCAGATTATGCCAAGGCCAGTGCCAACTACTTTAATATTCCTCATGTATTAATCATCCCTAATGATTTTGCAGGAGCAATGGATGAAGCAAGTTTTTGCCCATGGTGGCAATTAACCGAGGCATTAGCTCAACAAGGGCGTGAGTTTAAAGTGCAGGTTGAAGCTTTTACGGTCGAACTCGGCAGCCAAGAAAAAATCGATTTAACTGCGGCCCTTGATGATGCTAATAGTATTTTAAGTTACCTAAATCATAAGCAGGTATTCGTTGATGCCCCCTATCAGCCAAAAGTAATGAAGCGCTACGGCTGTGATTTAAATGATTACCTTGCTTACTATGCACCTATGGGCGGCATGGTTGAGTATATAGCGCCACTTGGCGGCCATATCAAAGCTGGCGAGCCGATTGCTAGAGTATTGCGAATGGAGCGCTACCTAGCAGAGCAACCATTACAAACCCTAACACTTGATTGTGACGCCATCGCGATTTTGCATTTTGCTTCAGCAAGCGTAAACCAAGGCACCGAACTATATAAATTCTTTACTAACGTATTTGAGCTTTAATTTTTATATCAAGCTCAACCCTTCTCATTGCGTGAGAGCACGACTATCCAATTGGAAAAAGTGCATTGAACAAGCGGCTTCGGCCGCTTTTTCTTTGTATTTATGGGCAAAAAGCGCCACAATCAACTAAGTTCAGTAACAATTCACTGATATTCAGTTAAAGTAAATGCTGGATAAATGTATGGGATAGGTATCTTAGTCGTTTTATGATACTGAAATTAGCCTATTCTCATTTACGAAAAACACAATAGCTACTCTCTATTTGATTTTATCAAAGGAATAATAATGACTTGGCACTATGGGATCCTATTTACTGCACTATTATCAAGCTCTGCATTCGCACAATCAGAATCAACAGCAAAAACCAACGAGCAAGATGATGATGTCGAGCTAGTAAAGCAATGTATTTTAAATGAGGCAATTGGCGGGGCTGGCGAGATGACGCTAGCACAACTGCGTGAAAAATGCTCATCACTTGATGAAAGCAAACAACTTACCGCACTCGATAAGCGCCAAGCACGCGAAGAAGTAAGTAAAGAAAACCGTAATGTTATTACCCCACACAAACGTAACTACATTTTACCTGTTTCTTATGTATCCCACCCAAACAATAGCTCGTTTGAAGCGTATGACGAACTAACCGGTGAAAAACAAGATGAACCACTCGATAACTTAGAAGCAAAATATCAGCTTTCAATTAAGGTACCTATTTTCGATGATTTTTCTGATGAAGACCAGGCTATATTTTTTGCCTTTACATTACAGTCATATTGGCAGCTTTATAACAAAGAAAGTTCCTCACCATTTCGTGAGACCAACTATGAGCCTGAAATTTTTTGGGTTAATTATTTAGATAAAAAGCACGTTCCATGGGGCGACGAAATGGCAGTAGTCCTTGGTATTTCGCATCAATCTAACGGTAATAGTCAGCCTGATTCGCGCTCATGGAACCGTATTTATGCAAACTTTTTGTGGGAAAACGATGGCTATGTGTTTAGCTTTAAACCTTGGTACCGTATTTCAGAAAGCGAGAAGGAAACGCCATTAGATCCAAGAGGTGATGATAACCCTGATATTTACAAATACATGGGTTACTTTGAATTTAGCGGTGCATATCGACTTAATGATCATGAATTTAGTTTTATGACCCGCAATAATTTAAATTCAGATAACCGCGGTGCAATTCAGCTTGATTGGTCATTCCCATTATGGGGCCGAGTTCGCGGTTACGCCCAATACTTCAACGGCTACGGTGAAAGTTTAATTGATTATAACGCTGACATAGAACGTATTGGCGTGGGTATATTATTAACTGATTTACTATAAAAAAAGGCCAAGCAATTGCTTGGCCTTATCTTTTGTTTGCTCTGAATTCTAACTACTTAATAATTCTAAATGTACCTTCAAACTCAGCAACCAGTAACTCACCATCGTAGATTTCCACTGGTACTACATAGCTCGCTTTACCTTCTGACTCTAACTCGGCTAATTTACCCTTACAGCCGCTTAAATCAACGCTGCCACGTGGGTCGTTATTAAGCGGTTTTAAATATTTAATATTAGCATCAGCTAACACAATATTACCTTCAAGCCCGGCTTCTTTGAGTGCTAAATAAGTCGCGCCCCAGCCGGTTAACGTCGCTAAACTATAAATAGAGCCAGCAAACATAGTGTTATGCAAGTTTAAGTTCGCATTTAAATCTGCACTGGTGGTAAATTGCCAATCAGTGTAACTTTCAACTTTAATGCCCATAGCATCGCTGATCGGAATAGATTCGCGCCAGGTATTTTGCAGAACTTGGGTCCAATTGGGATGGCGGAACCAGCCTGGCTCAGACGGTTTTTGTTTCACCATTTTCCAGTGTTGTACATCATCGTAAGCTAAGTGAGCCTTTTCTTTTAATTCATAACCATGACGTTTGTAAAATTCTAATGCTCGTTCACGAGCGAATAAAACTAACTCATCGGCGTCTTGAGTCCAGGCTATTTTCTCGAGCTCATGCAATAAACGGCTACCAATGTGTTGATTACGGTTACCTTGTGCAACGGCCATATAACGGACTTGCGCTTGTTGTTGATTATTAAAATGCAGTCGTGCAACACCTAACACTGCCCCCTCTTTATTTTTAATAAAGCGATGCTCAGCATCTTGCTCTAAATCATCCTGCTCAGAACCACGCGGTTCATTCCAAGGCGCGCGCAATACTTGCCAACGTAATTGATAATACGCTTGCCAATCTTCGCTACTTTGTGGTGTTGTCACCTGAAACATAATCACTCCTGTTGCTACCAAGGCCGCAAACGCTTGCTAATTCAAGATGCGTTTATCTAACTAAAAATGCGGTCAGTTATTATTTGCAAACTACCATACTCCATCTGGTAAAAACTTGGAATACGACTTTGGTGAGCAACGCAAAATAACTGCTTTACCTGTAAAACTTGATAGACATATTGGCACTTTAGATTGACTCGTCTATGCTGATGTAACTATGGAACATTTTTTTGAAGACAACGGGGCAGTAAAACACAGCTTTATCGAAGATTGTCACCGTATCGGGCAACTACTCTATTGGCACAAATATGGCGCCGATTGCATTCAGGTACGCCAACATAAGCAGTTACGTTGGTTATTGATCAACGAAACACTACAGTCAGTGGTCGAGAAAAGCAGCCCAAGCCATTTGCTGTTTCCGCATTTGCAATATTTAGCGCAATTATGGCAACCACTCCCGGCACCAAACGCCGTACTTGAACTGGGCTTAGGTGGCGGCGCTATCCGCAATTACTTACAACACACCTACCCTGATAGTCAGCTACTTTCTGTAGAGAAAAATCCGAATATCATTCATTGCTATAAGCGTTTTTTTGGTGGTGAGCATGCATCGAATTTACGCTGTTTTGATGCTGAAGCTGTATTAGAGCATGGCCCACAATACGATTGGATCATTCTTGACCTATTTAGCCAATTAGATGCGCCGTTATTTTTATACAAACACCGCTTTTATGAAAAACTGCGCTGTGCTTTAACTAAAAATGGCTATTTATTTATTAATTTTTTATCTGGTCATGAATCACAATTAAAGCAGTTAGAACATTTGCTGATCACCACTTTTGGTAAAATACCTGGCATCGAAAAAATTCCAGGTTATGCCAACAACATCGTGGTGATCAGAAAATAACTGCTAGCCTTAACTACACTGTTAAATTAAATGTCACCGGCCCATCATTACATAAACTGACTTGCATATCCGCAGCAAATTGCCCTGTAGCTACGCTTAACCCCATAACTCTAGCTTGGCTAACAAAGTATTCGTATAGCTCATTAGCTTGTGCAGGTGTGGCTGCTGATGAAAAACTTGGCCGCATGCCTTTTTTAGTATCTGCCGCCAGAGTAAATTGCGATACCACCAATAACTCACCTTGAATATCTTGCAGGCTTAAATTCATTTTGTCGTTTTCATCGCTAAATACGCGGTAATTACTAACTTTATGTAGCAGCTTATCAGTGCTTTGTTGATCATCATGCTTTTCAACCCCAAGCAACAATAAAAGCCCCTGCTCAATTTGACCAATTACCTGACCATCCACTTCAACTTTTGCGTGTTTTACGCGCTGAATTAATCCTTGCATCTATTCCTCGATAATTTGATACACATAAGATCGGCTGCACGCCGCACTGCCGCTAAATATACATTACTATCAACACCATGCCCAACACCATCTAAAATAAGTAACTGTGCGTTGAGTTGCTCAGCTAAATGCTGTACGGCATTAAAACGACACACTAAATCATGCCTGCCATGAATAAACCAAGTAGGAATTTTACTAATTTTTTTATAGTGTTCACCAATGAAGTTATCAGTAATAAAACACTGAGCAGTAAAGTAATGGACCATTAAACGCGCCATATTAAGCCCCAACTGTGGTGAACTTAACCCCCATTGATGTTGCTGTTTACCATGGCTTAATACGTTTTCCCATTGGCACCATAATTTAGCAAAGTGATTTGCATTAATTTGATTATCATCATTTAATTGCCGCCGATAAAACGCAAAAATGCTGGCAACATCAGGTAAATCCTGAGAAAAACGCGCATATAATTCAGGATAAAAATGTGCAGCAGCACCATGACGACTATATAGCCACTGAAAATCGGCTGAAGTAGCTAAAAACGTGCCTCGTAAAATTAACCCATGTACATGTTGAGTGTGTTCGATGGCATACAGCAAACACAGAGTTGCTCCCCACGAACCACCGCTTAACACCCACTTTTCTAGTCCTAAGTAAGTGCGTAAATAATCAAGGTCAGCGACCAGTTCTGTGGTTGTATTAGCGCTAGTTAAATGAGGCGTTGATTGCCCGCAGCCGCGTTGGCTATATAAAATAATACGATAACGGGTAGGATCAAAGAAACGGCAATTATCAGCATGTAAACCTACGCCGGGCCCGCCATGGCAAATTACCACCGGCAAGCCAGCTGGATCACCGAACTCTTGTACATGAATTTGGTGCCCACTTCCCACACTCAAATGAAAATCATGGTATGGGGTAATATTTGGATATAACTGCATAATGCCGATTCTCCTATCAGCGATGCAGTGAATTACTTATTAGCATCGCCCTCATCAAGGATAATATCGGGTGTATCTTCGATATTTTTAGGGCCAATACATACTGTAAACTCTGCACCGAGTAACACAACCACCCACGACAAATACACCCACACAAACAAAATTGGAATAGTTGCCACCGCACCATAAATCACTTCGTATGAAGGAAAGTGACTGATATAAAGTGCAAAACCTTTTTTAGTTAATTCAAACAACAAGGCTGCAAATAAAGCACCTGGTACTGCAGCTTTAAAAGATACGCGAGTATTAGGCACTAAAGTATAGAGCATAATAAAGCCAGCCATAGAAATTAAATAAGGCAGTAATTTTAATAAAAAGCCACTAAAGCCCGGAATACCCTGATCGGCAAATGATACTAACGACACAATATATGAAGTAACACCAATACTTGCGCCTAATAACAATGGCCCTAAACTCAACACCATCCAATATACCGCGAAAGAAATCATCATTGGTCGCTTGGTTTTAATCCGCCAAATTCGATTCAGTGTCGCATCAACATTACGGATCAGTAGCAATGCTATCGCTGCAAGAAAACCAATACCTACAGCAGTCATTTGATTCGCATTACCTGCAAAAGACGTTATATGCTCTTTAATTACATCTGATGAGGTGGGCACAAAGTTAGTAAATAAAAAGTTTTCAATAGCAATACGGGTATCTTCAAAGCCAGGAAAAGCCGAGAAAATAGCCACGCCAACTGCAATTAAAGGAACCAATGAAAGTAAGGTTACATAGGCTAAATAACCAGCATTTACAGTAATTTGGTCGTCAATACAGCGATTAATATACTGCATCCACCACGTTGGCTGCTGACGTATAAGTACCCTCAACTGCTGTTTATAATGTGCGACCTTTTCATTCATAAAGTTAACTTTCTGCTAAAATAGTTTTGATTATCATAGCAATCCACCACATAATTTACAGCACTAACGGATTTAAAAAGGGATCTCGATGAAAAAACTGACTTTACTCAGCGCACCAATATTGGCCTTATCACTGGCTTTATCTGGCTGCCAATCTGCATATTACTCGGCTATGGAATCAGTTGGTGTGCATAAGCGTGACATTTTAGTGGACCGCGTAGAAGCAACTAAAGAGTCTCAAGAAGAGTCTCAAGAGGAATTCCAATCTGCACTTGAGCGTTTAACAACATTGATTAACTTTGATGGTGGAGATGTACAAGCAGCCTATGACCAACTCAATGATGACTACGAATCTAGCCTTGCGGCTGCTAATGACGTTACAAATAACATCAACAAAGTTGAAGATGTAGCTGAAGCATTGTTTGAAGAATGGAGCGATGAATTAGAACAGTATTCTAACGCCTCACTTAAACGTGAAAGTAATAAAAAGCTCACCGCAACCAAACGTGACTTTGATAAACTATTACGCTCTATGCGTAATGCTGAAAGCAAGATGGAGCCGGTACTGTCATCACTGCATGACAATGTTTTATACTTGAAGCATAACCTTAATGCACAAGCTGTATCAGCCATTCAAGGTGAATTCACTAATCTTAAGCGCGACATCAAAGTGTTAATGGATGACATGAACAAGTCGATTGCTGATTCAAATAAATTTATTGAGCAAATGAGTAAAGCAGGCTAAATCAGCTGTGAGTTTGCCTGTCACTTATCAAGAGCGCTAGTTTGCTAGTCGCAGAGTAATCAAAGCCTACATTTATGTAGGCTTTTTTGTTGTTATATCTTGTTACTTTTTAAGTGTTTTTTCATCGGCTATTTTTGCTACAATTCTACCTAATTAGAATTATAAAAACATTAAACAATGAAAATACGTGCAGTTAGTTTAATTATCGCATCAAGTTTATTAGCTGCGTGTAGCACTGCCAATCATGTGCAAAGAATTGCAGGCGCTGATACTGTTGTGCCACTTCATCAAGAGGGTGAACAGGCTGGGCGCTACCACAACCTCTATCCAGGGAAAAAAACCTATCCGATTAGCTGCGAAAGTGATTGTTACCCAAGTAATGCTAACTTGATATGTGAAACTCCGGGTGAAAACTGCCTCTATCAAGGCGCGCAACTAGCACCACAACTAAATACCGGCTACACAGTTCGCTGGCTCGGTCACGCCGGGTTTATGATCAACACTCCTAACGGCCAGCAAGTTGTATTTGACCCAGTAAAAGAGCAATTTGACTCCCCTGTTGATTTAGCTTTTCGGCTTGCATCTGGGTTTTATCGTAAGCCTGGGGACTGGCTTAGCGAAAGCGAACTTAACAATCTAGACGCAGTAATTTATTCTCATATTCATTACGATCACTTCAATAAAGCAGACATTGAAAGCATCGGTAATAAACCTCGCTACTTAACACCACTTGGTATGGCAGATAACTTTCCTACCGGTGGTTTTAATATTAGCGAAATGGCGTGGTACGCAAACACTAACATTGATGATTTAACCATTCATGCGCTACCTGCACATCATTTTAGCGCCCGCGTGCTGGTACCTTTTATTTATGAAGATCGCGATAAAGATTTATGGAATGGCTGGTTACTTGAGCAAAATGGCAGCACTTTATTTTTTGCAGGCGATACTGGCTACTCCCAACATTTTAAGGATATCCAACAAAAATACGGTGATATTGATATCTGTTTAATGCCGATTGCCTCTTATTACCACGAAGAGAATGGCAACTGGTATCGTTATGTACATACTACTCCTGAGGATGCCTTAACAGCTGCACAGCAGCTTAATTGTAAAGTTATGATACCTTGGGGCTATGGCAACTCAAGTTGGAAGATGGGCGATCACAGCAGCCATTCTGCATTGCTGCGCTTATTGCATATGTATGATGAGATGAAGTCACAAATCCCGCTGTATATTTTAAATGAAGGGCAAAGTGTCGCACTATAAAACAATACTTGGGTACTGATACGATTGCTCTTCCGCCTTACATTGACCATCACCGAGAGAGCGATGTATTGGCCCAAGTAACATACTAAAAAAACCATTAATTATATTCGCTGTTTGGTGTGTCTCTGAGCTATCAAGCGAGTGGTTCTGCACTTGCCGTTGCTGACTTTGCGCACTACCAACAACAAAGTCACAACCTGAGCTCATTACTTGCGACGAAGTACAGCCAGATAACAACATAGCCACAATCAACAACAATACGTTAGCCACAATTATTCCTTTTATATTAATTCTAGTAGTGCCATTACTTTAGCTGTTAATTACACTCAACAATGTAAAAAACTGTACTCACTTACGATCCATTACTACCAGTAATTTTATACCTGAACATTATGTCTGTTGTTTTCAATTTTTGTTTCAGTCACTATTAAGCCATAAACAAAATAAGAAACTTTGAGAATTAGATGAAAACAGCCGCGCTTACCTTAAGCCTATTAATGAGCAACGCCGCTATGGCTATCGATGTAGAGCATACAGCAACACCAATTACTATTGACGGTGTATCTGAAAGCGCATGGGACCAAGCAAAATGGCAGCCTATGCCTTTTCTTATGGATGGCACCTTGCCTGACTCAGATAAAGACTTTATAGGCCGCTACAAGTTACTTTGGGATGAAAACTACCTGTATTTACAAGCCGATATTGTGGATGATGTACT
Source organism: Pseudoalteromonas sp. SG41-5 (assembly GCF_014164495.1). Taxonomy (NCBI): domain Bacteria; kingdom Pseudomonadati; phylum Pseudomonadota; class Gammaproteobacteria; order Alteromonadales; family Pseudoalteromonadaceae; genus Pseudoalteromonas; species Pseudoalteromonas sp. SG41-5. The sequence goes on from NZ_JACJFH010000028.1 coordinate 27,587, forward strand.
AATTGATACCCATCCAGATCCTACCGATAAGTACTGGGACGATGATGCCTTAGAAGTGTTTATTGATAGCGACGCATCTGGCGGTAACCATCAGTTCAATCATACTGCGTTTGCCTATCACATTGGTCTTGATAACCAAGCTGCCGATTTCGGAGCTGATAAAAACCCCCATTTATACACAGATCATTTAATCAGCCACTGGCAACGAAACAGTACCGCCCCATATAACATCACATGGGAAGTAGCCATTAAGCTCTACCCGAATGATTTCCAAGAAGGCGCGCCAAACACCCCGCTTAAGTTAACGGCAAAACAAGTAATCGGCTTTATGCTCGCCTACTGCGATAACGACGGCAGTAAAATTCGTGAGCACTTTATGGGTTCGCATGAAGTACAACCCGTAAATGGCAGCCGCAACCTAGGCTATATCGACGCCAGCGTATTTGGAAAGATTACGTTATTACCGAAAAAGTAATAGGAGTTGGCGAGTCAACTAGAGTAAAGTTATCAAGTTAAGCAAGGTTGGGTTGAGCGCAGCGAAACCCAACGAAAAAATACCCCGCTAACAAAAACAGGGGCTTTGCATTATCAGCTACTTTAAAAGCCCTTCCTCTTTTACTGCTCATTTTCTTCTCCTTGTGCAAAAAATCTTTAAGTCAGTTATTCACAAAGAGGATAAGAGGCGCTGCACTTTTAGAGGAAAGAGGTTATGTTGCATGGTTTATAAAATCTAGCGGTTTTTACCTAATAGCTATACAAACACCAATCTAGCCAACTACGCTGCTCTAATCTGACAGCTGACCGCTTATAGCTTACAGCTCTTCCCCTCACAAACTTTACTCTCGCTAACTAATAACCACAAAAAAGCCGCTGTATTTTGCAATACAGCGGCTTTTAAAATCAGCTTAATTTATAAGGTGATTATCCTTTAGGCGCACGACCAGCACGTTTACGTTCGTTTTCTGTAAGATGACGCTTACGGATACGAATGTTTAGTGGTGTTACTTCAACTAGCTCGTCATCATCGATGAACTCAAGCGCTTGCTCAAGTGAGTAGTTTAGGTGCGGAGAAAGCGTTTGCGCTTCATCAGTACCAGATGCACGTACGTTAGTTAACTGCTTGCCTTTAAGGGCGTTAACTGTAAGGTCGTTATCACGGTTATGAATACCGATAACCATACCTTCGTATACTTCAACACCGTGACCGATGAATAAGCGACCACGTTCTTGTAAGTTGAATAATGCGTTAGTAAGTGCTTTACCTGTTGCATTTGCAATCATTACACCGTTCTTACGAACACCGATCTCGCCACCTTTGTGCGGACCGTAATGGTCGAAAGTATGGTACATAAGACCTGAACCTGATGTAAGCGTCATGAAATCAGTTTGGAAACCGATTAAACCACGACTTGGGATCATAAAGTCTAAACGCATACGACCTTTGCCATCTGGCGTCATATTTGTTAGTTCGCCTTTACGAAGACCAATTTGTTCCATTACAGAACCTTGGTGCTCATCTTGACAGTCAATTGTTACTGTTTCAAACGGTTCTTCTAGAACGCCATCAACAGTACGTAAGATTACTTCTGGACGAGAAACAGCTAGCTCGTAACCTTCACGACGCATGTTTTCGATTAAGATACCTAGGTGTAATTCACCACGACCAGATACACGGAAGCTATCTGGGCTAGCAGTATCTTCAACGCGAAGTGCTACGTTGTGTACTAATTCTTTGTCTAAACGCTCACGGATATTACGTGACGTTACAAACTTACCTTCTTTACCACAGAAAGGTGAGTTATTTACAGAGAATGTCATTGTTACAGTTGGCTCATCAACACTTAGTGGTGGTAATGCCTCAACGTTGCCAGGGAAACAAACTGTATCAGAAATCTTAAGCTCACCAATACCTGTTACTGTAACGATGTTACCAGCGTAAGCTTTATCAGTTTCGATACGCTCAAGGCCTAGGTAGCTTTGTACTGCGCCAATTTTACCATTACGTTTAGTACCATCGGCACTGATAATAGTAACTTGTTGGTTAGGAGCAACAGAACCACGTTTGATACGACCGATACCGACTACACCAACATATGAGTTGTAATCAAGTTGCGAAATCTGCATTTGGAAGTCACCTTCAGGATCTGCATCCGGTGGTGATACTTCGTCAACGATCATCTTGAACATAGGTTCCATGTTGTCTGATGGCTCGTCTAAATCTAATGTTGCCCAGCCGTTGATTGCTGATGCATAGATTACTTTAAAGTCTAACTGTTCGTCAGTTGCGCCTAAGTTGTCGAATAAATCAAAGATTTGATCCATAACCCAATCAGGACGTGCACCTGGCTTATCAATTTTATTGATAACAACGATTGGCTTTAAGCCTTGCGCGAATGCTTTTTGCGTAACGAAACGCGTTTGTGGCATTGGACCTTCTTGAGCATCAACAAGTAGTAATACTGAGTCAGCCATCGAAAGTACGCGTTCAACTTCACCGCCAAAGTCGGCGTGTCCAGGGGTGTCTACGATATTGATATGGTAGTCATTCCATGAAATGGCTGTGTTTTTAGCCAAAATGGTAATACCACGTTCTTTCTCAATGTCGTTTGAGTCCATCACGCGCTCTTCGTTACCGCCGCGTGTTTCTAATGTACCTGATTGCTCAAGTAGTTTGTCAACCAATGTTGTTTTACCGTGGTCAACGTGCGCGATAATCGCTATATTTCTTAACTTTTCGATGCTCATATTTTTACTCAGAGAAATTAATTCTCAATGATCCTGCAAGATCTACGCACTCACCTGCGTTTTCACGAGATGTCCCAGCATAGGATTTAAAAGGGCGCATATTATCCCTCATTAATGACATGGATGAAAGTTTATCCAATATATATTTCACAACTTTCTTCATACTTCTAATAAGTATCTGTTTTATATATGACATTTTAATTAATTTAATTTTTCAATTTGTCACTATTTTGCTCATTCCTAGCTATTATTGTCATAATTTGGCAGTATTTGGTGAGTAAGTTAGCTTTATGTTGGTGTTTATAATCTATACAATTTAGCGCAAAGAGAAGTGACCACACTGACGCACCAAAATGATCACAAGCCGATCCAATATGGTGCAAAACATATAACAGCTGGATGTAGAACTTATTTTTTAACCTTAAAAAACAATGCACTATAAAAATGGCATAAAAGCCGCTTACTATAAAAGCAAAAGCAATTATGCAGCAAAATAAAACCCAACAGTTGGAGGACACATGTCACAATCGGTTTTAGATTTTATTAAAGAAAATGACGTTAAGTTCGTTGATTTACGCTTTACTGATACCAAAGGTAAAGAGCAACATGTTTCTATTCCTCATCACCAAGTAGATGAAGATTTCTTTGAAGACGGCAAAATGTTTGACGGTTCTTCAATTGCTGGTTGGAAAGGCATTAACGAATCAGACATGGTATTACTACCTGTTGCTGAGTCTGCTAAATTAGACCCTTTCACAGAAGAAGCTACTTTAATTTTACGTTGTGATGTTGTTGAACCTGGCACATTACAAGGTTATGAGCGTGATCCTCGTTCAGTTGCTAAGCGCGCTGAAGAGTACATGCGTTCTACTGGTATTGCTGATACCGTGCTATTTGGTCCTGAGCCAGAGTTCTTCGTATTTGATGACATCAAATACAAAACTGATATGTCAGGTTCAATGTACAAAATTGATTCTAAGCAAGCAGCTTGGAACTCAGATAAAAGCTACGAAGGCGGCAACACTGGCCATCGTCCAGGCGTGAAAGGTGGTTATTTCCCTGTTGCTCCAGTTGATGATTTCCAAGATTGGCGTTCAGCTACGTGTTTAGTTCTTGAAGAGCTAGGTCAAGTTGTAGAAGCGCATCACCACGAAGTGGCTACAGCTGGTCAAAACGAAATCGCAACTCGCTTTAACACTATGGTATTAAAAGCGGATGAAATCCAAGAAATGAAATATGTTATCCATAACATGGCTCATTTATATGGCAAAACAGCTACCTTCATGCCTAAGCCAATAGTTGGTGACAATGGTTCTGGTATGCACTGTCACCAGTCTTTAGCTAAAGACGGTGTTAACTTATTCGCAGGCGACAAGTACGGCGGTCTTTCTGAAGAAGCGCTTTACTACATCGGTGGTATTATCAAGCATGCTAAAGCAATCAATGCTTTTGCAAATGCGTCTACTAACTCGTACAAACGTTTAGTACCAGGGTTTGAAGCGCCAGTAATGCTTGCATATTCTGCACGTAACCGTTCTGCATCAATCCGTATCCCAGTGGTTCCATCAGAAAAAGGTCGTCGTATCGAAGTACGCTTCCCAGATCCAACAGCTAACCCATACCTTGCTTTCGCTGCAATGCTTATGGCTGGCCTTGATGGTATCAAAAACAAGATCCACCCTGGCGATGCAATGGATAAAGATTTATACGACTTACCAGCAGAAGAAGCAGCAGAAATCCCAACAGTTGCAACTTCACTACAAGAAGCGCTTGCGTCTCTAGATGCTGACCGTGAGTTCTTAAATCAAGGTGGTGTATTCACTAACGATTTAATCGATGCTTACATTGCGCTTAAGTCTAAAGAAGTTGAAAAGCTTAACATGACGACTCACCCTGTTGAGTTCGAAATGTACTACAGCTGTTAATTAGGCTGTAGAAAAATTATCTTATAGATAATATATGTGTGTTCTCAAGGCCCGTTCTGCGGGCTTTTTTTATGGCTAATTTTCCCATTCTCCACTAAAGTTTAATTAGTGCAAAAAATGCAAGGTGACAAGGTGAAAAAGACGCTTTTATTACTAGTAACTCTGATTTTAATCAGCTTTTATGGCTATTCTGGCGATAAGAAAATTTATTCTTGGAAAGATAAAAATGGCGTATCAGTATTTTCAGATACTCCTAAACCAGGTGCGCAAGAAATCAAGCTCACCAATCAAAGTTTGTCGATGCCGACTGTTGATACAAGCATTTTAGATGAACAGCAACCAGCGGCTGTGAAAAGCTATAAAGCGGTTATTTCTTCCCCTGCCGATCAAGGCACTGTTCGTGAAAATACCGGTTCAGTGTATGTAACTAGCCGTATAACACCACGCTTTGAGAATGGTTTTAAAATTCAACTACTAGTTGATGGCGCACCGTACGCAGAACCTAGCAATATCAGTACTTTTGCCCTGCGCGAGGTAAACCGTGGCGAACACACATTGCAACTGAAGCTATTTGACCCACAAGGCTCTGTTGTCTCTGTTAGTCCAGTGAGCACATTTTATATGCATAGAGCATCGTCTTTATAAAAACCATGTATTTCTATCAAAGACCATAATTTACTTAAAATATTTGTGCTAAGCTGCTAATAATCATCAACGCACTAAAATGGTGCAACCATGCCCGATAATAAAAATTTTAACCCTGAGTTACTAACTAGCATTTGGCAAAACCTGTCAACGGCAGTGATCTTACTTGATCAACAATTCACCCTTATTTACGCTAATAATAGCGCCAGTGAACTGTTAGGATTAGGCCCTAAACGTATCCTCAATCAACCGTTTGACAGTCTTTTTAATTACCATTCCATTGACCTTAAACGCATTGCACAATACTCTTTGGTAGATGGTGTAGATTGCCACCAGCACAGAGCTGACGTGGTTTTTGTTGATTCTCGTCATGCCAAACTGGCAATTAGTTCGCGTCGCGTGAAGTTACAAAATGAGTATTTTATTTTATTCGAGTGTCGCCAAACTGATGATGAAATTCGCCACGATCAAGCTTCTAATCAAATGCATCAATATCAAGCAGCACGTAACCTAATTAGAGGGCTTGCTCATGAAATCAAAAATCCTTTAGGCGGAATTCGCGGAGCGGCGCAATTATTGCAGTATGAGGTTGATCAGCAAGAACGGGATGAATGTGCAGAATTAATTATTGAACAAGCCGATCGCTTACGAGAGCTTGTTGACAGGCTACTGGGCCCGAATCAATTACCACAAAAGTCATACGGTAATATTCATCAAACCTTAGAGTCTGTAATTAAACTAAGTACATTAGATAATTGCGCCAATATTAGCTTGGAGAAAGATTACGACCCAAGTATACCTGATGTCTATATTGACCAAGGTAAAATTCAGCAAGTAGTACTTAACATCGTTCGAAATGCACAACAAGCGTTAGTCGGTGGTGGCGTGATAAAAATTAAAACACGTATTAATCACCAGCAACGTCGCCCCGGAAAAGCCCCTAAAAAGGCACTGCTGATCCAAATTTCAGATGACGGACCAGGTATCGATTCCAGCATCAAAGAGACATTATTTTACCCGATGATCACCAACAAAGAAGGTGGTTCTGGCTTAGGTCTCTCGATTGCACAAACCTTGATCGATCAACACAACGGCTATATAGAATGCGATAGCTGGCCAGGTCATACAGAGTTTAATATATATCTGCCTTTTGCGGATTAATCGGTTTTTGGAGTTTGCATGAAAACAGTTTGGCTGGTTGATGATGATGCATCTATTCGCTTTGTACTTGAAAAAGCACTAACTCGCGCAGGATTTAATGCTGAAAGTTTTTCTAATGCACAAGACGTGCTGTCAGCATTAAAGTTTAGCCAACCTACGGTACTGGTGTCTGATGTACGTATGCCAGGTATGGATGGTATGGCATTATTAGAACTGATCGCTGAACAAAACCCAGGCTTGCCAGTGATCATCATGACTGCGCATTCAGATTTAGATTCAGCGGTAAATGCGTTTCAAAAAGGTGCTTTTGAATACCTAGCCAAACCATTTGATTTAAATGAAGCCGTTGCGTTAGTAGAAAGCGCGTGTCGCGCTAACTCAACTAAAAAAGTAAAACGTAAACCCGCACCACCTAAAAGTGCCCATATCATTGGCGAAGCGCCAGCCATGCAGGAAGTATTTCGGGCAATAGGTAAGCTGTCAGCATCAAGTATGAGCGTACTTATCAATGGTGAATCTGGCACCGGTAAAGAATTAGTAGCCAGTGCTTTACATAACCACAGCCCACGCAAAGAAAACCAGTTTATTGCCTTAAACATGGCAGCTATTCCAAAAGAGTTGGTTGAATCAGAGCTATTTGGCCATGAAAAAGGCGCTTTTACTGGTGCTGATAGCGTACGTAAAGGTCGCTTTGAGCAAGCCAATGGCGGTACGCTATTCTTAGATGAGATTGGTGATATGCCGCTGGATGTACAAACCCGTTTGCTGCGTGTTTTAGCTGATGGTGAGTTTTATCGTGTTGGTGGCCATCAAAGTATTAAAGTTGATGTCCGGATCATTGCCGCGACTCACCAAAACCTTGAAGACTTAGTAAAACAAGGCAAATTCAGAGACGATTTATTTCATCGCTTAAATGTTGTGCGCCTGCGCCTACCTGCACTGCGTGAACGTACCGAAGACATTGAACGCTTAGCACAGCATTTTTTACATAAAAGCGCCAAAGACTTACAAGTCGAAAGCAAAATTCTCAGCTCAAAAGCCACCGACTTACTACGCTTGTTCAACTGGCCTGGCAATGTTCGTCAACTAGAGAACACCTGCCGCTGGCTTACTGTTATGGCTCCCGGCGAGCTTGTGAGTGAGCAAGACTTACCTCCAGAGATCTTAGCAATTGACGAGACTCAACAAGAGGGTGATTGGCTTGATGCCTTTCAACAATGGCTTAACCTAGAGCTTAAGCAAGGCAAAGAAAACATCTGGCCTAATGTACAAGCGCAATTAGAAACCCGCCTAATTAAAACCGCATTGGCAAACTGTGCAGGACATAAACAAGAAGCCGCAGTAAAAATAGGCTGGGGCCGCAATACATTGACCCGTAAATTAAAAGAGCGCAATATCAACTAACTTCCCTGCTCAAACGAAGGAAAATAAGTTGAAGTTAATCGAGCATATTCCATTAATAAAGCAGATGGAGATACTTAATAGGCTGAGTTTTTTTAGAGAGTTCAGCCTCAATGAGCGCCAAGTATTACTGGAGTCATTCAGTCACTTATACTTAATCAATAAAGATCGCTTTGTGTTTAAACAGTTTGATAACGACAAACAACTGTATATCGTGCTCAGCGGCGCTATTGTGGTATTTAAACATAGTCATTTGATGGATTTAGGCACCATTGAACCCGGCGAATTTATTGGTGAAGGTGCGTTTATAAATAACCGCGAGCACAGCACCAGTGCTCGTGCTAAAAGCGATACCATAGTACTGGCGATTACCAGCGAAGCACTAATACGTTTACCAAATGTGATCCGCGAAAAAATTAAAGACCGCATTATCGAAGGGATGAGTGGACGTATTGCTAAATTAAGCGATTACCTCGAGTCACGCGGCTAATCCATATACACAACCTGTAGCGAACAGTTTAACCATTGCGGTCCTGCAATGTGTGCGTTATAGCGAAATGTATCTGAGGGTTTTTCACCAAAAGGCGTTGCAACCAAAGGGGTTGAATGCGTGTATGACTGCGCAGTATCTCTATAATTGATGACTAAATAATTTTCATAACGCTGCCAAACTAACTGAGCGCGGGCACCGTTTAGTAAAGTAAATTCAACCAAGTTATCAAAAAATCTGACTTTAAGGTTATTGTAGCGGTCTTCAACGCAACCAGTAGTATGCAGCTGTTGCGGCATCTCAAAACCTTGCTCTATTTGCTCACCACGTAAGTAAAAGCCAATATTGCCATCGCTATAGTGATGATTTGCCACCGACACATAATTAAGCTGCGGCTGATAACCCATTGCTTGCATAATATTTGCAAGCTGCTCTGTTTCAGCTGTAAGTAACTTATCTTCGGAAGTTAACAGTGTCGCAGCGGCAAACTCTTTGGGGATTGGTAATTGAATAAACTGATACGGTAATGGTTGTTGCTGTAAGCGTATTGTTAGCTGTTGTTTTTCTAGCTCTGTTAACGCTTGCGTGTACACATATATTGTTGGTTGTTGGCACGCAGTTAGTAATAACAACATGCCAATTAAAATGCCATATTTCATAGTCACCTCAAATAGATTACATCTGTAGTCTATTTGGGGTGACTATTTATAGCAAGTTAATTTACCTGGCTTTTGAGCCAAGCATCCACACTTTTACGGGTATATAGAATATCCTTGAACAAGCGGTGACGTTGAAACTCAAGTAGTTTTTCTTTACTATTTTCACCACAACTTAATTGGCTGTGATTGTCGTTAAAACGTGAAATTAAAGAAAAACCACGATCTGACCTATCAGGCGCTTTTTTTACAATCTTGCTAAGTTCAGACCTTACATCATCAGCGGTCATAAACCCTGAACCCTCCAAGCCCATTAACTCTTTTTTCATGGCTGATCTAACACCCATTTTAAATCTCCAGTACTGCGGCATTTGTAATAAAATGACCAACTAAATATCGAATACGACACGAATAGCAAATTACAGGCCAGCTACTGACGCGGATACTACGCTTGAATTACTACCGTTTTTTTAAAGACGGTAGAAAATTCAAAAAAGTTTCAGATTAATTCTATTTAATGCCCTGTATACTTTTGGCAGCTTGATGCAAAAGTCGCGCACAGCCTTTATACTACAGGCTGTGCCCTACCTTAATGAGATCAAACATGAACGACGAATATATTGAAATTGAATTAGAAGAAGAGCCAATTGAGCTATGCAAACTCTTAAAAGTTCTTGATTTAGTCGAAGGTGGCGGCCAAGCCAAAAACCTTATCACTGAAGGTTATGTTGGCGTTAACCATGAAATTTGTACAATCAAGCGGAAAAAATTATACAGTGGTGATGTGCTTGAATTTGATGGTGAGCTATTTAAGTTAACCCTAAGTGAAGATGCAACACCGGCGCAGCGTGCTGTGGAAAATACTCAATCTGAGAGTGTAAAAAGCCCTGTGCAAGAAACACCAGCGGCACCTAAAAACAAACGTAAACGTACTAAAAAGCCGAAAGTAGATGAAAAAACGGGCCGTCGTCCAATTTCATTTGGTTAATCACCAGCATAACTTGTAAAACAGTTTGAGGTCGTCTTTAATTACTTTCTAAATAACGACAAATAGAAAGCATTTTATGACGACTTCAACAGCCCCTACTTGGCTCAAAAGTGTTGCTTGGGCCGCATTAGTTTGGAATTTACTCGGGGTAATTGCATTTATTATGCAACTGCTTATGACACCTGAGATGATTAGTAAACTTCCTGCAGATCAACAAGCTGCATATTCAAATACCCCTTTATGGTCTACCTTAGCATTTGCTGTAGCCGTTTTTGCTGGCACATTAGGCTGTGTTTTCTTATTGCTTAAAAATGCCATTGCGCGAGCGTGTTTTGCGTTGTCTTTAATCGCGATTTTTATCCAGCAATTTTATAATTTTATCGTCATTAACAGTATTGCATTACTCGGTGCGAGTGCTGTATTTATGCCACTACTGGTGATCATCATCGCTGTTTTATTATTACAACTTAGTCATCGTGGCAAACAACAAGGCTGGCTGAGATAAAACATCACTGCAAGCTTGCGTTGTTTTGATTGGTTTTACTACCCATGGCTTGAAATCTAAATTTTCAGCATCATCTCAGTATCATAAACTGTCTACTAATCGTGCAATCTGATACTGGTATGCAGTTTGCATTTCACTATTTAAAAGAGGTTACATTTACCATTTAAGGACATTCATCTACTTTAGGGGCATATAATGAATAATAGTTTTGACACCCAAAAACAACTCACTATCAACGGTGAGCAGTTTCATATCCATTCACTGCAAGGTTTAGGCGATAAAGCCAAGCGACTGCCGTTCTCGCTCAAGATCCTACTCGAAAACTTACTGCGCAATGAAGACGGCGTAAATATTAAAAAACAAGATATTGAAGCGTTGCTAAACTGGGATTCACAAGCCAAGCCCAGTGCTGAGGTAGCATTTACACCCGCCCGCGTGGTGATGCAAGATTTTACTGGCGTACCAGCAATCGTTGATTTAGCCGCAATGCGTGACGCCATGGAAAAACTCGGTGGCGATCCTGCGAAAATAAACCCACTCTCTCCTGCCGAATTGGTAATTGATCACTCTGTACAAGTAGATGGCTATGGTAATGATGGCTCATTTGATTTAAATGCCAAGCTAGAATATGAACGCAATAAAGAACGCTATGAGTTTTTACGTTGGGGGCAAACAGCCTTTGATAACTTAAAAGTAGTGCCGCCTGCAACAGGGATCGTTCACCAAGTGAATTTAGAATACCTGGCACGAGTGGTATTTAACGAAGACCGCAACGGGCAAAAATTTGCTTACCCAGATACCTTAGTTGGTACTGATTCTCATACTACCATGATCAATGGCTTAGGCGTGCTTGGCTGGGGTGTAGGTGGTATTGAAGCAGAAGCCGCAATGCTCGGCCAGCCAATTAGCTTGCTGATCCCACAAGTTGTGGGCATGAAGCTCAGTGGCCGCTTACCTGAAGGCACCACAGCGACCGATTTAGTGCTGACCGTTACTGAAATATTGCGTAAGCATGGCGTTGTCGGTAAATTTGTAGAATTTTATGGCGATGGCCTTGCTGATTTACCACTAGCCGACCGCGCAACCATAGCCAACATGGCACCGGAATACGGCGCTACCTGTGGTATTTTCCCTATCGATGATGAAACAATTAATTATCTTCGTTTAACCAACCGTGATGAAACACAGCTAAAACTGATAGAAGACTACGCAAAACATCAAGGTTTATGGCGCAACGATGGCGATGAAGCAAATTACACCGACAAGCTCGAATTAAACCTAAATGATGTAGTGCCAAGCCTTGCCGGTCCGAAACGTCCACAAGACAGAATTGCCCTTGATCAAGCTGGCGAAGTTATTGCCAATCATTTAAAAACCTTTCAAGATGAACGTCTTGCTAAGCGCGACGATAGTGATGAACAGCAATCACGAATTGAAGGTGAAGGCCCTGTCACTAATCCTGATGAGCCAACCAACGAAGCGCAATTTATGGGCGCAGCAAAGGTTAACTTTAAAGGGCAAGAATTTGAGTTAAAAGATGGCGCTTGTGTAATTGCTGCCATTACTAGCTGTACCAACACTTCTAACCCAAGTGTGATTTTAGCCGCGGGTTTAGTCGCGCAAAAAGCTCGCCAGTTAGGAATTAACGTAAAACCTTGGGTAAAAACATCACTGGCACCTGGCTCACAAGTGGTCACTGACTACTTAAAAAAAGCAGGCCTGATGGATGATTTAGATGCACTTGGCTTTAACCTAGTAGGTTATGGCTGCACTACCTGTATTGGTAACTCAGGTCCGCTTGCCGATGAGATCAGTGAGGCAATTCAACAACATAAATTAGTAGTAAGCTCTATTTTATCGGGTAACCGTAACTTTGAAGGACGTATTCACCAAGATGTGAAAATGAACTTTTTAGCCTCACCACCTTTAGTTGTCGCCTATGCGATTGCAGGTCGTACTGATATCGATGTTTATAACGAGCCACTTGCGCAAGATGCTAATGGTAACGATATTTACCTGAAAAATATTTGGCCTAGTGTCAGCGAAGTGAATGAACTGGTGAAAAAAACCGTCACTAAAGAAATGTTCGCTACCAGTTACGGTAATGTTTATAAGGGTGATGATCGCTGGCAACAAATCAAAATTCCTGATGGTAAACTTTATGACTGGGATGATGCCTCAACGTATATTAAAAAAGCGCCGTTTTTTGATGGCATGACGACAGAACCACCAGGCATCCCTACTATTACGGGTGCTCGCTGTTTAGCAAAACTTGGCGATTCCGTCACTACTGATCATATCTCCCCTGCTGGTGCAATTAAAGCAAGCGCGCCTGCTGGCGAATACTTACAAGAAAATGGCGTAGATAAATCGCAATTTAACTCATACGGTTCTCGCCGTGGTAATCATGAAGTAATGATGCGCGGTACATTTGCCAATGTACGCTTAAAAAACTTGCTTGCACCAGGCACCGAAGGCGGTGTAACGCGCACTCAACCTGATGATGAGCTTGCCAGTATTTACGATGCTGCAATGGCGTATCAACAGCAAGGCGTGCCACTCGTTGTGCTTGCCGGTGCTGAGTATGGTACGGGTTCATCACGAGACTGGGCAGCGAAAGGTTCGCTATTATTAGGTATTAAAGCGGTCATTGCGCAAAGTTATGAACGTATTCATCGCTCGAACCTAATTGGCATGGGCGTGCTACCACTGCAATTTAAAGCAGGTGAGAGCCATGAATCACTGGGGTTAACAGGTCAAGAGCAGTTCGATATCGAAGGTCTCTACGATAAAACCAAGGAAGTTAGTGTCGTTGCCACCAATAGCGAAGGCAAAAAACTAAGCTTTAGTGCCGATGTCCGTATTGATACCCCCAAAGAGTGGGATTACTACAAACATGGCGGCATTTTACAGTATGTATTGCGTAATATGTTAACTAGCTAATTAATCTATAATATTAGGGCTTTGCAAAATTAATTTGCTTAGCCCTTAATTTTTTGATGTAAAACAAGTCAGCTTACTCATTATTAACTACACTTAATTCATCTTATCATTAACGCCTGCATACTATGACCGAGCAAAAGATCATCAAAGTACTAAAAGTATTTATTGTCCTTGGCATATGCCTTATTGTGACTGGACATTATTTATTAGTGTCTGATCTGTTTGGTGAACAAAATAGTATTCATGGCATTATTATCAGCGCCGCTTTTATTGCTATTGGGGTGCTATTTTCTCTGCCTACAAAAATTTACCTCACTATTGTTTTAATGAACATAGAGGCTGTACATGACCAACATGTATAGCAGCAAGGTCTTGCAATTAATCAAACCATTTAACACCTCTAAAACTTTATTAATAGCGGCACTTTTAGTGCTTTGCTTACCCACTCAATTACGTGCAAATGAAAAACTGATTATTGCATCCGGTAATTTTGCACCTTATTTCATGCAAGATAACGTAACCGGTAATGGTTACTTCGATCAGCTTGTGGTTCAAGTGTTACGGATACAAGGCTATCAAAACCCGCAGTTGGTGCCGTTAAATAATGATGCTATTCAACGCTACTTCAACAATAAAGTCGCTGATATCGCGATCAACTATACGGCACAACCAGCTGCACACGCCTTTACTTCTCGTTATCGTGTGCGATTTATGAACCGCGTGACCATGCTCCGTTCTGCATGGACCGAGAAAGTAACTACGCTGAACGATTTGAAAAATTTAAGAGTCGGTAGTTTTATAGGGGCGAGCGATATCTTTGGTGCTGAGTATAAAAACATGGCGACACAGGTATTCACTCACTATAGTGAAGTAGGAAATCAACAAGCCCTAAATAAACAGTTACTTACCAATAAGATCGATGTCCGTATCGGTGATTATTTAATGCTCTACTGGCATACATCAACAAACACCCAACTTGACCCTACAAGTTTTATATATCGCGATATTTTAAACTATCAAGGCTCTTACATTGTTTTTCAAGATAAGTCTGTCAGAGATAATTTTGATGAAGGCCTGACAAGGTTAGTTGCTTCAGGAGAACTAATGATAGCTACTGAGCGTTGGTTAAAAGCTTATAACCTGCCAATCATTAAGCAACAATTTTTTGTAACACAGCCCGAAAAAACACAGCAAAACAACGCTATTGAAGCAAATTAATGCGTCTCATCTAACGATTTAGTGCGATGCTCTAACTGTTCTTTCACTTGCTCTGCATCTTCAAACAGCTTTTTCATCACCGCAGGATCATAAACACTGCTTGAGTTTGGCATTAAAGACATATTAGTTGTTTTTGAGGTACCTTTTAAAATAGACGTATCTTCTGCGGCAGTTACCGTAATATCACGCGGATCTAGAATTACTTTTTCACTTGTACCGTTAGGATTAGGCTGATCGGAGTAATGCCATTGCCCTTGCTGATCTTGCCATTTATAAATAACGGTCGTTGCTACTGAGCTTTCATCGGTAATTGATTCAACAACTTTTTGACTAGTCTCACTGACCAATTTGGCAGCTATAGCAAAGGTGTCACTTGATAACTCAACCATTTGCTCTGTTAGCTGATTTGATTTACTACTAATACCATCACTGGTTAACCACGTTTGGCCATCGGGTCGTTGCAAGTAAAATAATGCCGCGACACTGATCAGCAATACCATAATCGCTAGGTACGCAAAATACTTCATCTTCAATCCTTTGAGTTAAATTTTTTTCTTTCTATTTTCTTACTATCATTGATAGCGAGCTATGATTTTAGCTAGGTCACCATTATCTTTCAAGCTTTGTAAAAAATCATTAAATTCTTTTGCCCGCTTCTTGCCACGCTCAGTATGTGCAAATTGTAGCTGCAAAGGCGCCTCACCGACATTAAAAGCACTTACACCAAGAGCTGAGAATTTAGGGTATTTATTGACGTACCAATCAAAAACCGCGCGCGACATAATAGTAAAACGTCTACTAATATGGTTATCATTATAAAGACTCTGTAATACATCTAGATCCGAATAAAAGTTCTCACGATGTAGGATTTGATCACGCACCAATGGCTCATATTCAGGATATACATAACCAAAGCGCCCTAGCAGTACACCATTATGCAGCACTTTTTCATCTTGAAAATCACTGGGGTTTGCACCATGGGTCACCACCATGACATCTTCAACCATCACAATTTCTTGACTCCAATAATACTTATGGGCTGTCAAGAGCCAACTTTCAGATTCCATACGCGCATCAACCTCACCATTACAAACCATTTTCTCCGAGCGCATTTCAGGGACATATGTATACTCAATAGTAAGGGAGTGCTGCTCAGCAAACTGGGTTATTAACTCATTCAACAGTCCTTTTTTAGCGCCTCCAATAATGTGATATGGGGGATAATTCTCATCAGGTAACGCAACACGAAAGGTGTCAGCAAAAGAGTGGTTTGGAAAAAATAAAAACAAGATAGCAAAGTATCTATTCATCAATGATGCACACAAAGCTAATGGCTACTTACTTTATACTGTAGTCAAAAAAATAAAGCACAGCTAGTAGGCTGCGCTTTAGGAATTTAATGATAACCGTAAGATTAGATCCCATCACCATCAATGTGTAGGCCACATTCGCGGTTTAGACCAAAAAAACGGGTCTCTTCTTCGGTCATACCTGGCTCTAGTTTACGCGTAGTATGCACATCGCCCATTGACACATAACCTTGCTCCCATAATGGGTGGTATGGTAAGTCATGTTTAGTCAGGTACTGATAAACATCGCGATTTGACCATTCAATGATTGGATAAACCTTTACCGTGCCACGGCTAATTTCAACAACTTGCTTGTCAGCACGTGTCGATGATTGGTCACGACGCAAGCCGCTAAACCAAGTACCTGCATTTATATCTTTTAATGCGCGAGTCATTGGCTCAACTTTATTAAGCTGGTTATATTGTTTAATACCCGCTTCGCCTAGCTCCCATAACTTACCAAACTTGGCTTCTTGCCAAGCTGGGCTTAACTGCGACTTATACACTTTCAAATTTAGTGA
Organism: Pseudoalteromonas sp. SG41-5; assembly: GCF_014164495.1. Taxonomy (NCBI): domain Bacteria; kingdom Pseudomonadati; phylum Pseudomonadota; class Gammaproteobacteria; order Alteromonadales; family Pseudoalteromonadaceae; genus Pseudoalteromonas; species Pseudoalteromonas sp. SG41-5. The sequence continues at coordinate 44,134 of NZ_JACJFH010000028.1, forward strand.
TAAGCGTTCGGTCATTTGCTCAATAAACTGATAAGTCTCTGGAAATAAATAACCTGTATCAGTTAGCACCACTGGAATATCGGCTTTTTGTGACGTTACTAAATGCAACATTACCGCGGCTTGAATACCAAAGCTTGATGATAAAAACTGCGTATCTGGCAAGTTTTCCAGTGCCCATGCTACACGCTGCTCAGCGCTCATATCTTTTAATATGCGGTTAGCATCAGCAAGCAGTGTTACTTGGCTTTCTTTATCAAGCTGTAAAATGTTTTTAAATTCACTCATAGTAAATTCCAAACCTTAGCAAGCGCGAACGCTTGCTTTAAATTATGCGTAGAAATCGGTGACTGAGACTTTAACTTCAGCAACAATGCCTTTGCGGATCACAAAATCACCAAAACATTCGCCGTCGTTACGCTCACTTGCCCATTGACCTATTAATTTATCAAAGGCCTCTAAATACACGTCTTCACCGACATTCTCTAAATACAACTTAGGAATACGAGTACCTTCAAGATTGCCACCTAAGTAAACGTTATATTTGCCAGGTCCTTTACCCACCAACCCTGCTTCAGCCAACATTGCGCGGCCACAGCCATTCGGGCAACCAACAACACGCATGATAATACTATCATCAGGAATACCGTGTTTAGCAAGCAGCGCTTCAGTTTTTTCAATTAAGCTTGGTAAATAACGCTCGGCTTCCGCCATCGCTAAAGGGCAAGTCGGCAGTGAAACACAGGCCATTGAGTTTTTTCGCTGCTCTGAATCTTTGTCATCAATCAAACCGTGTTCACGCGCTATTTTTTCAATTATTGCTTTTTGATCAGCAGGCACACCGGCAATGATCAAGTTTTGATTTGCCGTCATACGAAAATCACCTTGGTGAATTTCAGCAATTTTACGACAACCTGTTTTCAGTGGTTTACCCGGAAAATCTAAAATACGACCACTTTGGATAAATAAGGTTAAGTGATGCTTACCATCAATACCTTCAACCCAACCAATGCGATCGCCACGATGAGTAAACTCATAAGGGCGGCTTGGTGCAAATTTAACCCCTGCACGTTGCTCTACTTCCGCTTTAAATACATCAGTACCTACACGATCTAAGGTGTATTTAGTTTTTGCATTTTTACGGTTTGAGCGATTACCCCAGTCGCGCTGTACAGACACCACATGCTCAGCAATTTTTAGCGTATCTTCGAGTGCGATAAAACCAAAATCATCGGCTTTACGTGGATACGTTGCAGTATCGCCGTGAGTCATAGCAAGACCACCACCTACTAGCACGTTAAAACCAACTAATTTACCGTTATCAGCAATCGCGACAAAGTTTAAGTCATTCGCATGCACATCCACTTCGTTGTTCGGTGGAATAGTCACTGTGGTTTTAAACTTACGTGGTAAGTAAGTTGAACCTAAAATTGGCTCTTCTGTGGTTTCGCTTTTTTCGCCGTTTAGCCAAATTTCAGCATACGCTTTAGTTTTTGGTAACAAGTGCTCAGAAATTTTCGCTGCCCACTCATACGCTTCTTGATGCAGCTCAGATTCAACCGGATTAGTAGTGCATAGTACGTTACGGTTTACATCACCCGCTGTTGCGATTGAGTCAATGCCCACGCTATCCAACATTTGGTGCATGCCTTTTATATTTGGCTTTAACACACCATGAAACTGAAACGTTTGGCGAGTTGTTAAACGAATACTACCGTAGCTGGTTTTTTCATCTGCGAACTTATCAATTGCTAACCATTGCTCTGGCTTGATGATACCGCCAGGCATACGTGCACGTAACATGACGTTGTGTAATGGCTCAAGCTTTTGCTTAGCACGCTCACCACGAATATCACGGTCATCTTGCTGATACATCCCGTGGAAACGAATTAACTGAAAGTTATCCGCAGTGAAACCACCGGTGATCTCATTTTTTAAGTCTTGTTCAATTGTGCCACGTAAAAAGTTACTTTCTCTTTTCAAGCGCTCGTTATCAGAAAGCTTTACGTTTTTATCTTGTTCGCTCATGTTTAATCCTAAATTTGTTACAGTGACGGCTGTTAGCTTTTAATAAAATAAACTACGTGCGCTTAGTACACGTCTTTCTGATAGCGGTTAGCGCTGCGCAAATCTTTCAAGTATTGATCTGCATCTTCATAGCTCTTACCTGTGTTCTCGCTAATAATATCAACCAACGCATTGTGCACGTCTTTTGCCATTCGATTAGCGTCACCACAAATATATAAATGCGCGCCCGCTTCTAGCCATGCAAATACGTCTTTGCTGTTTTGGCGTAGCTTGTCTTGCACGTAGACCTTCTCTGCTTGGTCACGGCTAAACGCCACATCAACTTTACTTAGTAGCCCTGATTTTAAGTAACCTTGAATTTCTACTTGATATAAGAAATCTTGGGTAAAGTGTGGGTTACCAAAGAATAACCAGTTTTTACCGGATGCTTCGCGGGCATCACGTTCTTGTAAGAAAGCACGGAACGGCGCAATACCAGTACCAGGGCCGACCATGATCACTGGCGTTTCGTCGTTAGCAGGTAAACGGAAGTTATCGTTATGCTCGCTATATACTTTTACTCTACAGCCTTCTTCGGCACGACGTGCTAAATAACCCGAACAACCACCTAAGTGCTCACTACCGAATGCCTCAAATTCAACTAGACCAATGGTTAAATGCACTTCATCTTCAACCTCAGCTTGGCTTGAAGCGATAGAATATAAACGCGCTTGTAGTTTGCGTAGGCAATCAACTAAAGTTTGTGCTTCAAGCTTGGCTGGATTTTGGCGGATCACATCATAGATTTGACGAGGCTCGATGTATTCACGCATTGCCGCTTTATCTTCAACCAGCTTTAATAACTCAGGTGTGCCTGTCGCTATCGCGTACTTTTCCACAAAGCCAGGGTATGACTGAGTCAATTCAAGTTTTTCAATCAGTGCATCACGAATACTGAGCTCTTCATCAGCGATTTTAACTTGGCTTGCAGCATCAATTTGCGTCAGTGTCAGTACTTCATCAACCAGTGCTTCATCATTTAAGAAGTACACACCCAGCGAGTCACCCGGTGTGTAAGTAATATCAGACCCTTCCAGTGAAATCTCAACATGGCGCACATCTTTGCTAGAGTCACGACCAGTGATCTTTTGCACTAGGCTAAGCTCTGCTGGAAATGGGTTTTGCTTAGTATATTGGCTGGCAGCTGTTGCTGGTGTACCAAATGACACCACTTGCCCACCTGTTGCGCCTTGCTGTGCTTTTAAATCAGGTTCAAATGCATCAAGTGCTCCGCTGATCCAGCTGGCGGCTTCATCATCGTAATCAACGTCTAAATCAGCACGCTGATAAATGGTTTCTGCACCGAGCTTATTTAAGCGCTGTTCAAAATCTTTTGCTGTTTGACAGAAGAACTCATAGCTTGAATCACCTAAACCTATAACCGCAATTTTAACGCCATCAAGCTTAGGTGCTTTTTTGGTTGCTAAAAACTCATGTAATGTTTCTGCATCTTCAGGCGGCTCACCTTCACCGTAAGTAGAAACAACGACAGTTAAGAATTTTTCTTTTTTCAGGGCCGTTGGTTTGTAATCAGCCATGCTAACTAACTTAACAGCTAAACCACGAGACTCCGCTTGCTCTTTGAGCTTAGTCGCTACACCTTTTGAATTACCGGTTTGTGAGCCATATAAAATGGTCAATGCAGCTGCATCTCCAGCACTTGGCGCAGCACCTACAACACCACCTAAGGCCGCCGTATTGGCATTCGCAGCAAGGTAGCCACTTACCCAAGCTTGCTGAATTGGATTAAGCTCAGCCACTAAACCTTGCAGCTTTTGTACTTGCTCTTGCGATAGCGGACTTGCCGCGGCATTGAGTTGACCTAACAACATGAATTAATTCCCCGTAACCCTGAAAGTTATCTGCAAAATGATCACTGATTACAGTAATCACTTTGCCTAAAATTTGTGTCGCCTTTAAGGCAAATAACTCAGGCCCTAAAGATTTCTCTTAGTGTGAAGAATAACGGGGTACGCGCCAATAAAAAAAGAATAGAATCTGCTTTGTTATTCCATTTAGTTATTAATTTATAAATTAACCAGTAAAAACAGATTAAAAGGTAAAAATAACTGCTGATGATTTCAGCACCACGCTTAGCCGATCAGAAATATCATACAAAAATTTATTCACTTCATTTTTTTCAAAATACAAATTAACTTTTTTGCAACAAATCTTGAGTAGGCTATAGTGGATTTGGCCACATTCTGTGCGCCGACTATAAATACAATAAGGAAACACTATGTCACACGGGGCATATAGAAAACTCATACTCAGCAGTGCTATGTTAGCTACAGCACTTCCCTGCATGGCCAGCATTAATAATGGTGACTTTGAAAACTGGTCAAGTAATAGCCCAAACGGCTGGAGTACGATTGACTCAGGCATTACACTATCAGCTTCAAATACCATAGTGAATTCAGGAGCTCTTGCTGCAAAAGTAGTGGTTAATACCGCTAGTCAAAGCAATACTGATTTACTGCAAGAAGTTACTGTTGAGGCCGGCAAAAGCTACTTATTCTCAAGCTGGGTTTATCACACCGAAGGCGGCATTAAAGCGCGCTTAATTGCCGACGGCTATCAAGGCTATTCAAATCCAGCGTTATTAAATCAGTGGCAACAAATAAGCTATACATATACAGCAACCAGCAATGCTACGATTACCGTGGGCCTGCGTTTTTACGATGTCAGCGGCTTTGATGGCAGTGAAACTATTTATGTGGATAGTTTTACACCAGGTTCTAGTGATACCACCCCACCGCCACCAGTCGGTTGTGCTGATAACACCGTTAACTTAGCACTGACAACTGATAACTATGGCGAAGAGACTAGCTGGCAGATCACTAACGCCCAAGGCATAGCAGTTGCGTCAGGTGGCAGTTATAGTGGCAACAACAGCTACACAGAGCAAGCTTGCTTAGTTGATGGCGATTACACATTTAGTATTTTTGATAGTTACGGCGACGGTATTTGCTGTTCATTTGGTAATGGTAGCTACGCGCTAACATCTGCCCAAACAACATTGGCTAACGGCAGTAGTTTTCAAAGCAGTGAAGCAACTCCCTTTATACTTGGTGATAATACCAACCCCGAAACGCCACCCATCGAGCCAACTGGCTACTATGTTACAGCACAAGGTTTAACGGGCTATGCACTTAAAACCGCGCTTTATAACATTATTAAAGGTCACAACTCACAAGGTTATTCAGCTATTTGGAGTTTTTACGATCTTGCTTCACGGGATAAGTACTTTGAAAATGACAATTCAATACTCGATCGCTATTCAGAAAATCCCACCGGTCAAGACAGCTATAACTATGTCGCTGTAAGTGATCAATGCGGCACTTACAATAGTGAAGCTGATTGTTATAACCGCGAACATTCATTTCCGAAAAGTTGGTTTGGCGGCACAAATGAGCCTATGAATTCAGACGTACATCATATTTTTGCAACCGATGGTTATGTTAATTCAAAACGTAGCAATTACCCATTTGGCGAAGTAGGCAGCGCCAGTTTCACCTCAAGCAATGGCAGTAAACTTGGCAGTGCAGCCAGCTCGATTAATTACTCAGGCACAGTATTTGAGCCAATCGATGAGTTTAAAGGTGACTTTGCCCGCGCCTATTTTTATATGGCAACCCGCTACGAAAACGTCATTGGTACTTGGCAAAACAACACCACGGCTAGTAATGCCGTGCTTAACGGCTCTAGTAACCAAGTGTTTGAGAATTGGGTAGTGACTATGTTGGTTAATTGGCATAACGACGATCCAGTCAGTCAACTTGAACTAGATAGAAACCAAGCCGCTTATGAGCATCAAGGCAATCGCAATCCATATATCGATCATCCAGAATTTGTTGAGATGATTTGGTAAAGGTCAGCGGTCAGCGG
>NZ_JACJFH010000290.1:0-428 GCF_014164495.1 Pseudoalteromonas sp. SG41-5
GCAGGCGGTGCGACACAAAAGGGTAATGAAATCTGGGTGCAATCAATCACTTTTGATAATAGTTGGGGTATTCCTATGGGGAGCCTTGGTTGTTGCTGGCAAAGTGCCGGTAAAACAAGTGGTGTTTACGATCAAAAATTCCCAGAAAAAGTCGCTGTTGAATGGTTAGATAAGTCAGAAAATAGAATTTACTACGGTGAAGTGGCAATAGATAAAAGTGGCTATAAGTTTGCAAATAAGTTACCTCGATTTAGTTACCATACAGGCGAAGTAGAAACTGATATTTACCCATATTTAATAGTTGGTATGGGTGAATCAGGTGAGATAAAGGTTTGGGTTTCAAATACACCATCAGCGGGGTTTACAGGTCGCGTATTACACGAACTTGGTTCAGGACAAGCCCAATGGCGTGAGAATAAGTAGTAAAG
>NZ_JACJFH010000291.1:0-420 GCF_014164495.1 Pseudoalteromonas sp. SG41-5
CAGAATTTACTACGGTGAACTGGCAATAAATAAAAATGGTTATAAATTAGCTAAAAATTTACCTGCTTATGCATGGATAAGCACAGGAGAAGTAGAAGAAAATATCAGGCCTTATTTAATTGTTGGCATGGGGGATAGTGGCGAGATAAAAGTATGGCTATCAAATGCACGATCTGACAGAAATAGAACAGGCCGTGTATTACACGAGCTTGGCTCTGGGCAAGCACAGTGGCGTGAGAATAAATGACCAGTTTTAAACGCCTTTTTACAACCAGCCAGAACAAGATGAAAAGAGTGAGCAATGGCAATCACAATTAATAAATGGATATAGATTATGGACAAGCTCATAAAATCACTCATCACACTTGCTTTAACATTATTTGTAATAGGTTGCTCGTCAACAGGAACAATTGATTACAT
>NZ_JACJFH010000292.1:0-417 GCF_014164495.1 Pseudoalteromonas sp. SG41-5
TAGAGGAGCCTTCAATCAATCGAACTACTGTATAAAAGACTTTGGTTGCAGCCAAAGCTTGGGCCTCACATTACCCGAACTAGGTTAAAATAATAATTAATTTATGGGTTTATTATCCATACAAGCACTTCAAACGGAACAAAAACAGTTGGTTAGGTTCCGCTTCGCTCCACATTATAACCAACAATTTTTGTCCGCTTAAGTGGGCGTTGAGGCTGTGGAATTACTCTTTCTAGGAACTGATTTTACATATTCGGCTTGATTGTTTTCTAACCTTGAATCTACCTGTCCGCTGTGATCTAATAGATATTATTCACCCACGGTAAATTGTTATGGCCAACTACAAGCCAGACTTATCCTGCCAAAATAAATTCATTCCAATCAATTTTGCTGAGCAAATATTGCCAGGTACATTTG
>NZ_JACJFH010000293.1:0-411 GCF_014164495.1 Pseudoalteromonas sp. SG41-5
GCTAGGCGCTAATACAGCCGCTGATTAGTGCCCTGCCTTTCATTTTTGCACAAGTAAATTCGAGTCTACGCATTCGTAGCAGCGGGTTTACCCCGCGACATAATTCCCCCGCAGCCCACAACGAACTATTATTTGATGATAAAGCCAATGACAGCAACGAATCGATGGAAGCCGCTATTGCAGTATTCCGGCTCTTTACCCAACGAAAGTAGGCAAAGGCGACCCTGTTCAGTATTTACGTAAAATAAACTGGCAAAATTTAGGCAAACAAGCCGCCAGTGAAGTAAAAGCAATTATTAAAAGCTTTAGAGATACCTTGCAAGATATTTCAACCAGCTGGAAATACGACCTCCTACTGCCAGACTCGGCCATTGACGGCATGCAAGCCATGGTCAAACAACTTGATGAAGT
>NZ_JACJFH010000294.1:0-409 GCF_014164495.1 Pseudoalteromonas sp. SG41-5
TTCTTTGTTGGGATATCGCCAAGCGGTAAGGCACCAGGTTTTGATCCTGGCATTCCCAGGTTCAAATCCTGGTATCCCAGCCAACTTCTTCTACCAAAGAATGTTGTTAAAGAATAACTCTAGCTACGAGTATAAACAGCAAAAACGTATATAATTATACGGACTATGCGGGAGTGGCGGAATTGGTAGACGCGCTGGATTTAGGTTCCAGTATCTTAGGATGTGAGAGTTCAAGTCTCTCCTTCCGCACCATGTTCTTGATAAGAATTAAAACTATCAACTGTTTCTTTGTTGGGATATCGCCAAGCGGTAAGGCACCAGGTTTTGATCCTGGCATTCCCAGGTTCAAATCCTGGTATCCCAGCCAACTTCTTCTACCAAAGAATGTTGTTAAAGAATAACTCTAGCT
>NZ_JACJFH010000295.1:0-403 GCF_014164495.1 Pseudoalteromonas sp. SG41-5
CCTTGCCAGTCAAACGCGTGATGATACCCAAACCCGATGGCGGTGAGCGAATGCTTGGGATCCCTTCTGTTATCGACAGAGTGATCCAACAAGCCATTGCTCAAGTGATCAGCCCTTACTTTGAGACTCAATTTTCACCACATAGTTATGGTTATCGTCCTCATAAAAGAGCCAGTCAAGCAGTGAACCATGTTCAATCTTGTGTTAAACAAGGTTATAAAACAGCGGTTGATATCGACTTGTCTAAGTTCTTTGATGAAGTAAACCATGACATGCTGATGAATCGTGTTGGTCGTAAAATCAAAGACAAAGCACTCATGCGCCTACTCGGTAAATACCTACGAGCGGGAGTAGCAGAGTGCGAAACAGGTCTGTGGTTTGAGTCAACCAAAGGAGTCCCTCA
>NZ_JACJFH010000296.1:0-402 GCF_014164495.1 Pseudoalteromonas sp. SG41-5
GAACAGCCGATTACCGTGACGGACGAGATAGTCGATTTATTCAACACCCTATTTGAAAAGGCCACCCAACACCAACCAGAAAACTGGACACGCGCTATTTTTACCATTAATCGCCAAGGTCAATTTAATCTCAACTTTGAGCGTGATAATGATGACGTTATTACCGCACAACAAACACATTAATTCATAACCTAGATTCAAATAAATAATTTACCGCTCTTTAACAACATGGATATTGTTAGGCTAGGCACTAACAGAATCTAAAGTTAGCGCCCTAGCCTTTCATTTTTGCACAAGTAAATTCGAGTCTACGCATTCGTAGCAGCGGGTTTACCCCGCGACATAATTCCCCCGCAGCCCACAACGAATTATTATTTGATGATAAAGCCAATGACAGCAACG
>NZ_JACJFH010000297.1:0-401 GCF_014164495.1 Pseudoalteromonas sp. SG41-5
TCTTTAAAAACCTTACCTGTATGCGCTGTGTATGAAGGTAAATTTTTAGCTAACCTATAACCATTTTTATCTATTGCCACTTCACCAAAGTAAATTCTATTTTCTGACTTATCTAACCATTCAACGGCTACTTTTTCTGGGAATTTTTTATCGTAAACACTTACCGTACCACCAGCTTGTGCGTAACAGCATTCTATTGCACCGGAAGGGATCCCCCACTCATCATCAAATACTATTGAGCGGCCCCAAATTGCATTGCCATTTTTGGTGCCGACACCTGCAACCATGTAATCAATTGTTCCTGTTGACGAGCAACCTATTACAAATAATGTTAAAGCAAGTGTGATGAGTGATTTTATGAGCTTGTCCATAATCTATATCCATTTATTAATTGTGATTGC
>NZ_JACJFH010000298.1:0-399 GCF_014164495.1 Pseudoalteromonas sp. SG41-5
CGAGTCTACGCATTCGTAGCAGCGGGTTTACCCCGCGACATAATTCCCCCGCAGCCCACAACGAATTATTATTTGATGATAAAGCCAATGACAGCAACGAATCGATGGAAGCCGCTATTGCAGTCCTCCGGCTTTATACCCAACGAAAGTAGGCAAAGGCGACCCTGTTCAGTATTTACGTAAAATAAACTGGCAAGACTTAGGCAAACAAGCCGCCAGTGAAGTCAAAGCAATTATTAAAAGCTTTAGAGATACCTTGCAAGATATTTCAACTAGCTGGAAATACGACCTCCTACTGCCAGACTCGGCCATTGACGGCATGCAAGCCATGGTCAAACAACTTGATGAAGTCACCCCGCAAATAGACCAAGGCGTAAGAAACGCCGCAAATGAAATTGG
>NZ_JACJFH010000299.1:0-395 GCF_014164495.1 Pseudoalteromonas sp. SG41-5
AGCGTATCGCGTATGGGCGATAAACGAGTTAATGGCTCTGTAGGTCCGCAGTGGGCTAAAGCACCCATAGGGAGTAAAAAAGGGGATAAAACACGCGTGCAATTAATGGATGAGCAAGTTGAAAAAGCATTTAAAAAACATGGCCCAGATGCTAAGTTGAACATTCAACTTGAGCGCTGCCCGTTAAATAAAAAGTAGAGAACCCATGATAGAAACGAATGATGACGATTTAGCCTTTTTTTTAAGCGAGTTTGGCCAACCAACAACAATTGTACCCGCGACTACCGCTGATATAGAAGCGTATCGAGGGAAACTGCCTGACCAGCTACTTGAATACTGGCAAATACTCGGTTTTAGCGGCTTTGCCGATGGTTTATTTTGGCTGACAAATCCAG
>NZ_JACJFH010000029.1:0-49724 GCF_014164495.1 Pseudoalteromonas sp. SG41-5
TGCGACGGCGAGATTATTTGGAAGGACTAGCCTATTTCGTACAGGTAGTAGTGCAAATCGATTGGAAAAATATGGATGTGAGTGATGTAATTGAAACTTAATAATTATTTTTGGGGATCCCTTAGCCTAGTATGTTTACCTGTTGATAATAATTAAATAATCACCTAAATAGTGCATAAATACTAAAAATCGCCCTTCTCACCTTTTACGAATGAGTGATAACATAGAGGCATCATTAAAGGTAATTAAGATACTATGACTATTCATGTTTTATTGGTTGAAGATGACGAACTATTAGTTAAACGCATAATCAATCATTTTGCAGAGACTGAATTTTGCATTGAGAATGATGCAACTGGCGCTGATGCCTTAGCTATAGTGCAATCTCGCGCTAATAATTATGATGCCATATCATTAGCAATTATTGACATAGTATTACCTAAACGTGATGGCTTACATTTAGCAAAAGAACTCAACACCCTCACAGACATTGGTGTGATCATGCTTTCAAGCCGAGATTCTCAAGCCGATCGTATTGCCGGACTTGCTCAAGGCGCTGATGACTATATTTGTAAACCTGTTGATTTATTAGAGCTTGAACTGCGTATAAGAGCACTTTATAAGCGCTTAAAAAGCAATAATAACAGTAGCGATGAAAGCGAAGAATTTATTGAATATGCTGACTTCAAACTGCATCCAGACAACCGCACTTTAATCACTGCTAATGGCATTGAATCTAGGCTCACTGAAGCGGAACATAAAGTGTTAATTTGTTTGATCTCAAACGCAGGAAAAGCCACGTCTCGTGAAAAAATATCAGAAGAAATTGGCCAGCCAGATTGGAGTCCAAATGACAGAACTGTTGATGTTTTAATTGGTCGCTTACGTAAAAAACTGAGCGATGAAAAAGACCAAAAACGCATCGTTACGGTACGCGGTAAAGGCTACATGCTGTCAATTTAATGCAATCTAACCACTAATACTGGGTTAATTGTGATAACAAACGTTCAAATGCACGATAATTGAGTGCCTCTTTTAGTTCATCTAAACTAATATTATCTTGCCCTTTTAGATCACTAATAGTTCGCGCTACTTTGATCACTCGATGATAAGAGCGTGGCGATAATGATAGCTTTTCACTGGCTTTAGCTAAAAACTGTAACTCTGGCGCTGCAAGCGCGCAATACACACTCATTTCTTTATTATTAAGTCGCGCATTGACTTTACCTTGGCGACGCAATTGCAGATTATATGCCGCCTCCACCCGCGTGCGCACAGTCGCACTACTTTGTTCTTCTTGAGTGCTTTGCAATTGCGCACTGTTTAAACGTGGTAGCTCTATTTGTAAATCAATACGGTCAATAAATGGTCCTGACACTCGCGATAAATAACGCATAACTTGATCCGGAGTCGCGCGCTTATCATTATGGCAACCCGTAGGACTTGGATTAAGAGCCGCAATTAATTGAAACTGTGCAGGAAACTCCATTTGCCTTGCCGCTCTTGAAATCGTTACAGTGCCTGTCTCCATTGGCTCGCGTAATGAGTCAAGCACCTTACGTTCAAACTCAGGTAGTTCGTCAAGAAATAATACGCCATTATGTGCCAGTGAAATCTCCCCTGGTTTTGGGTTTGAAGAGCCTCCGACTAGCGCCACAGCGGAGCATGTGTGATGAGGATTACGAAATGGTCGCTTGCGCCAGTTAGTTAGATCGACACTTTGGCCAATAATTGAATACAACGCTGCGGTGGAAAGTGCCTCATCATCAGACATGCCCGGCATAATAGTCGGCATACGTTGCGCGAGCATTGACTTCCCCGTACCAGGTGGCCCCAAAAAAAGTAAATTATGGCCACCCGCCGCAGCGATTTCTAACACCCTTTTCGCGCCCGGCTGGCCTTTTACATCACTTAAATCAATTAAGAATTCAACACCGCTATGTTGCTGTTCTGGGTAGCTAATATTAAGAGGTAAAGGCTGCTGATTGAGTAAATCACTCCATACTTCTTGGATAGAAGAGACCGCTTTGCGCTCAACGCCATTTACTAAACTCGCTAAACTGTCATTTACTAAAGGTAAAAAACAACAACGCCCTTGTGCTTTAGCTGCTAAAACTGATGGGAGTATTGCATTCACGCCACGCACTTCGCCATTCAGTGCCAGCTCACCATAAAATTCATAGCGTTCAATATCAGTGCAAACAATTTGCTCTGAAGCGATGAGAATACCAACCGCAATCGCTAAATCAAAACGCCCCCCCTCTTTGGGTAAATCAGCAGGTGCTAAATTGACTGTAATGCGTTGGTCTGGAAAACCAAATTTAGAGTTTTCTAATGCGCTGCGTACACGATCTTTGGCTTCTTTTACTGAGGCTTCGGGCAAACCTACAATATGAAATGCTGGTAAACCATTACCTAGATGCACCTCAACGATCACTTCAGGTGCTTGAATACCCACTTGGGCACGAGAATAAATTCGAGCTAATGACATCCTTTGTCCCTGTAACGTTCTGTTCTTTACAGTCTAGTCAGGATATTTAAAAATATGTAGTGTTAGTTGCCATTTCATTGCTGCAAGGCGTAACAGCAAGGTGGTTAACATCGCTAACACCATCGCTATCTCTGTCTCAATGTTCAATACAATTGCTTGGGTATAAACAATACCACCAGCAATACAAGTAATTGCATATAGCTCACCTTTTAATAGCATAGGAATATTGCCTGCCAACACATCTCGCGTTACTCCGCCAAAGCAACCGGTGATCACTCCCATAATAATTGCGGTTGTAGCTGGCATCCCCGCGAGCAATGCTTTTTGCGCCCCCATTACAGCAAAGAACGCTAAACCAAACGCATCTGCAACTTGTAAATGATATAAAGGAATTGATTTTTGCTTATTGATCAATCGCGTGGTAACAAAGACAGACGCAAATATCGCGATAAAATAACTTTGGTCGTGTAACCAAAATACCGGAACATCTAAAATCAAATCTCGAATTGTGCCACCACCTATCGCGGTGACCGTCGCCAGTACCACGACTCCAAAGCCATCCATTTTTTTATCATAGGCAATTAAAGTGCCTGACATGGCAAATACGGCGATGCCAATTAAATCAAACCAATGATAAAGTTCAGTCATATATCCAAGCCATCCCAAGATGCGAATCGAAGTTAAAATAAACAGTGCTTAACGACGCCGTTTTAGCACAATAAATCCAAAGTTATAAGTGAACTTTAGATTTATTGCTATTTCTATTAATTCAGTAACTGCTGCGCTGTTTGCAACTGCTTATAACGTACGACCAATGTAATGCCACGCAGTAGCATAAAGCAGGTCATTGCTAACCAAAGCGCATGATTTTGCCAAGCATTAAACACCCAAAACACGCCAAAGAATCCAACTAATGCTGAAATTAGCATGGTATTTCGCATATCTTGAGCTCTGGTTAGGCCAACAAAAATACCATCAAACAAAAAGCAACTCATTGCCGCTAATGGCATAAAAATCAACCATGGTAAGTATTCATTGGCGGCTTTGATCACTTCAGGAATATCTGTTAATAAGGTAATAATTTGCGAACCAAACAATGCAAAAAACACGCTATAACAAAAAGCAAATAGCATTCCCCAAAATACGCTTATTTTTACCCATAAGTTTATACGCCGTACGCTATGTTGACCTTTTGCTTGGCCAACTTTTGCTTCACTTGCATAGGCAATACCATCAAGAGCAAAGCTCACTAGCATTAAAAAGTTCAGTAATACAGCATTTACCGCAAGCGTTACCTCGCCAATGCGTGCACCATAGAAGGTCATAAAGCTAAAACACAGTTGTAAAATTAAGGAGCGAATAAAAATATCACGGTTAATACTTAATAACGCCCACATTTTATCTCGGCTAAACCACCCACCTAAAAATAGCGGCACAGTCATTTTTTTCGCTAACCTAAAAACCAAGAATAATGCAAATAATAGCGCGGTATAATCGGCAATCAACGATGCCCAAGCAGCTCCGGCGACTTGCCAATCTAAGTACACAACAAAATAAATATCTAAAACAATGTTGGTGATATTAGTAACTAGTAATAAATAAAAAGGCCCTTTACCGTAATGAATCCCTAACATCCAAGCTAATAATACCAAGTTACATAATGCCGCAGGTGCACTATAAATACGAATTTCAAAATAACTATAAGCTTGTGCGAGCACCTGCGCACTGGAACCAGAAAGGTAAGCTATGGCATTTTTAATAAGTGGCGATAAAGCAATTAAAGAAAATGCCACGATAAGCGCTAATACTAAACTGCGCTTTAATAATCCGGCTAATTGAGGATAATCTTTCTTGCCATAAGCTTGCGCAACCAGCCCTGTGGTACTCATGCGTAAAAAGCCCGCCAACCAAAATAGCAATGAAATTACCGTGGCGCCCAAGGCAATTCCGGCAAGAAAATGAGCACTACCAAGATGCCCTATTACTGCAGTATCAACTATTCCTAACAGTGGCACGGTTATATTTGATAATATCATTGGACCAGCTAACAACAGCAAGCTTTTATGGTGTGCTTTATGACGATTAAGAAATTTTTTCACAGTCTGCTATCGATCCTCTTTTGTCTATCTTTACCTGCTCACAGCGCAGTTATTTTACAGTATCACCATGTCAGTGAGACCCTGCCAGCAGTCACCAGTGTCAGTGCAGAAACCTTCACTGAGCATTTAAACTATCTAAAACAGCATGACTTTAACGTAGTGCCACTGAATGAATTACTATCTGCTTTACAACAAGGCCAAAGTTTACCAGATAAAACCGTCGCTATTACCTTTGATGATGGTTACAACAATAATTATGAACAAGCAGCGCCGATATTAGAAAAGTTTGCTTACCCCTATACGATTTTCGTTAATCCAAAATTGATTGATGAAGGTAAAGGCTATGTAATGGGCTGGAATAAACTCAGAGAACTTGCCAAAAAAGGTGCTCTGATCAGCAATCACAGCGCACAACATGATTACCTACATCGTAAATTAGCCGATGAAACACCCCAACAATGGCAGGCGCGTATTAAGCAAGATATTTTGTCATCACAACAACGGATCAAAGAAGAAATTGGCCATGACTATAAATACTTAGCATATCCATATGGCGAGTTTAATAACCAATTACAAAGTTTAGTGAAAGAGTTGGGCTTTATTGGTATTGGCCAACACTCTGGTGCCATCAACAAAGACTCTGATTTTAGCCGTTTACCACGCTTTCCGGCTTCTGGGTTTTATAGCAAGCTTGATACGCTAGTGACCAAACTAAACTCTCGCGCATTTTCAATCCAAGAGCTTACTTATATTGATAGCGTGACCAGCCAAAATCCACCTCAGATCAGCATTAAATTTAATATGGGAGACTTTCATAAAAGTCAGCTAGCTTGTTATGTATCGGGCATCGGTCAGGCAAAACTAGACTGGTCAGCAGCTGATACTGTGACCATAAATTCACCGAAAAATTTAGCTCAAGGGCGATCACGATTTAACTGCACAGCGCCATCAATTGCTCATAAGAATAGCTATTATTGGTTTTCACAACCGTGGGTAATTGTGCAGTAAAAATATAATCCCTTGATAATTATCAACCTGAGCCCGGGATAATCAGCTCAAGTTTATAAGGTGACTACTTTTTCATTGCTTGGTTTAGTAGATGCTGCGTCACTTTATCAAGCGAGACCACCGCTAAAGCTGCTCCGATCTCTACAGCGGCTTTAGGCATGCCCCATACCACTGACGATAGTTCATCTTGCGCTACGGTATAAGCACCATGCTGTTTTAGCGCCAGTAAACCTTGCGCACCATCGCTCCCCATACCCGTTAATAAAGCTGCTATGGTATTTTTAGGGCACACTTTAACCAGCGAGTTAAACAATACATCAACCGCAGGACGATGACGGTTAACCGGCTCGCTCTCATCAAGCTGACAATATAAGCTGCCTCCTTGCTGTATAACGCTTAAGTGTTGACCACCCGGGGCGATAAACGCCCAGCCAGCTTTTAACTTATCGCCTTGCTGCGCCTCTTTGACATTGATAGTGCATGTTCTATCCATGCGCAAAGCAAATGAACTGCTAAACACAGGTGGAATATGCTGCGTGATAACGATCGGAGGGCAGTTTTCTGGCATTCTTATTAGCACCTCTTTAATCGCCTCTGTTCCTCCTGTTGAAGCTCCAATCGCCAAAACCTTATTGATACTAAACTGTGCATTACTTAACGTTTCGATAGGTTGTACTTGGCTTAATTTAAAAGGCCGTACTCGTGCCGCCGCTGCCGTACGGACCTTTTGTTGCACTAATTTAGCATACTGGCTTAATTGCTCAGATACATTGACTGTCGGCTTAGCTATAAAATCAACTGCCCCTAATTCCAGCGCCTCCAAAGTTATCGGTGAACCTTTTTGGGTGAGCGTTGATATCATTACCACAGGCATAGGCCGTAGACGCATTAGGTTTTTCAAAAAACTAATACCATCCATTTTCGGCATTTCAATATCTAAAGTCAGCACATCGGGATTAAGCTGTTTAATCATTTCTCGTGCTTGATAAGGGTCTTCTGCACACCCTACGACCTGAATATCATCAGCCTGGTGTAGTACCTCCGTCAATACTCGTCGAATCAATGGCGAGTCATCAATCACTAACACCTTGACCATTTTTTACCCCTTAAAATAACTCAATATCGGTTTTAGAATCTTGTTCTTCAATATCGTGTAAATAACGGACTTCGCGTTTTTCAATCACATCAGTGTGCATGTCGCGCAATTTTTTAACCTGTGCTTTGCCTGTTTGAGGGTTAAAATTGACCTTACGCGGCCAAGGCCCCCCCACATCATGAGACACTAATTCTAGCCCTTCTTCTTGCACATAAGAGTAAGCAAAGCGAATATTACCAAGGCCAATATCTGTCATCGAGCGAATAATTTTACCGCCGCCAAACAGTTTTATTTTTAGATTTTGCCTAGAGGCGCCATTTTTAAGTACTTCATTAATTAAAAACTCCATCGCCCAGTTACCATAACGACAATTTAAGTTATGCGCACTAGTTGGCTCTGCGCCTTTTTCAATCGGTAACATAAAGTGATTCATGCCACCCACACCAAGCTTGTCATCATAAATGCAAGCTGCAATACATGAACCTAGCACAGTGGAAATCATCTCATCGTTTTTTGACACGTAAAATTCACCGGGCAATACTTTAGCAATAACTTGCCGCTGACCTGAGTCCCAAAACCGCTTAATATGCTCAAAGCCATGTAATACTGGCTTAAAATGACTATCCATAAATCACCTTCTGATACATAGTTTTACCTAAGTTTTTAAACTCACTATGCTCCTTTCCCATGGTTTCAGAATGACCTAATAATAGGTATCCATGATCAGCTAAAATATGACAATAACGGTGGAATAGCTGATCTTTTGTTTCTTTATCAAAATAAATCACCACATTACGACAAAAGATCACATCAAAAGGCCCTTTCATTGGCCAGTCTTGTAATAAATTCAACCGCTTAAAATGAATTTTTTGCTGTAATTCAGGTTTAACTTTGAATAACTCACCATCTTTAGTTTTTAAAAACCAGCGCTGTAATTGATGTTGTTCAAGTCCATTCACATTAGCCGCAGTGTAGGTACCTGATTGTGCTTTAGCTAATACGTTTGAATCCAAATCAGTGGCTAAAATTTTCACATCCCAATCGGCTGGAAATAACCCATGTAAGGTCATAGCTAAAGAATAGGGCTCTTCCCCAGTTGAACAACCTGCAGACCATATCCGAACTCGCCGAGTACTTTTATTTGTCACTAATAACTTTGGTATTACATGGGATTGCAAATAATCAAAATGATGTGATTCACGAAAAAAAGAAGTCAGATTAGTTGTTATTGCATTGATAAAATCACTAAATTCTTGCTCTTTATGTGCCTCTAAATAAGCTAAATACTGTTTAAAATTTGTCAGCTGCAATGTTCTGAGCCGACGAGCAAGACGTGAATAGACCATTTCTCGTTTATGATCACCTAATACAATGCCACACGCGTCATAAACTATTGCAGCTATTTGCTTGAAATCATGGTCGGTTAGTAAAAACTCTTTCATTACAATTACTCGCAATAGGCGTGACTGAGCTGCGATTGAATATTAACAAAATTGCTAAAAGTTAAGACTCTGGATTTTTCAAAGTACAGAGGCTTAACTAGTAATGCGATTGCAAAAAACGTTAAAATTCCTCCCATTCATCAGCTGAATTAGCAAAGTTATTACCTCGCGCTTTACTACGGATATTATTACTACGTGGTGGCGCGGTAGTAGGAGTTACTGATGCAGTATTAATTACAGCGTCTTGCTGACTTATAGTAAAAAAGTTCAGTAACCGGGTCATATCATTCGCTTGCTCTGACATTGACTCGCTGGCCGCGGATGCTTGCTCAACTAAGGCCGCATTTTGCTGGGTCATTTCATCCATTTGCGAAATAGCTTTGTTGACTTGCTCAATACCTGAACTTTGCTCTTCGGATGCTGCTGCAATATCAGATATCATTTCAGTTACTTTTTGTACTGCAATAACAATTTCTTTTAAAGTGGCTCCTGATTCATTAACTAATAAAGTGCCATCTTCAACTTTACCAACGCTATCTCTGATCAACTCTTTAATTTCTTTTGCAGCCCCCGCGGAACGCTGCGCTAGATTACGCACTTCGCCGGCAACGACAGCAAAGCCACGCCCTTGTTCACCAGCTCTAGCAGCTTCAACAGCGGCATTAAGAGCTAATAAATTAGTTTGAAAGGCAATCTCGTCAATCACGCTAATAATATCGGCAATTTTTTTACTCGACTCATTAATTGCCGACATGCTGATCACCGCGCGATTAACAACTTCGCCCCCTTGCTGCGCTTTGTCGCGCGTTTCTTCTGCTAATTCATTAACCACTTTTGCATTATCAGCATTTTGACGTACTGTACTGGTCATTTCCTCCATGCTAGATGCTGTTTCTTCAAGCGATGAGGCCTGCTCTTCTGTACGCTGGCTTAGATCAGCGTTGCCTTGAGATATTTCCTCTGCCCCACTTGCCACTAAGGTTGCCGAGGTATTAATACGATTAATGACTTCCGTTAATTTATCAGCCGTGGTATTGGCATCACGCTTGAGTTTTTCAAACGACCCCTGATACTCTTGCTCTATCCGTTTTGATAAATCACCATTGGCCATCGCATCAAGCATATTAGCAGTACCGGTGACAGCATCATCAACAATACCAATTAAACCATTTAGACCTTTAGCTAAACGTAAAAAGAAACCGCCCTTACCTTGCTCTGTAACACGAGCGTCTAGATTACCTTTGCGTGCAGAGCTGACTAAGTCAGCAATTTCTTTTTCTATTGCGACTTCGGCTGTTCGATCTTCCCACTCCACCACAGTGCCGATTCGTTCATTTTCTGAGTTAAAAATAGGGTTAGCAACTAAACCAAAAGTGCGCCCGCCAACCAGTATCTCTGCACTGTAAGTATCGGTTAGCTTGCTTAACAGATTGCGTTGATGCGCTGGATTTTTATGAAATACATCAATGTTTTGCCCTAATAACTGGCTACTATCAAAATTAGGTAAATCGCGACGTAAATCTTGCTCAGCGTTGCGCATCATATTTTGCACTGCTTCATTCATATAAATAATATCGTTTTTAGTATTTGCAATCATGGTATTTGTTGCAACTCGATCCAGGGCTTGACGCACCCTAAGATTTTCTTCAGCAGCACGTTTTTCAGCAGTCGCTTTTTTAATACTTTCGGTTAAATCTTGCCACTCAATTATAGTTCCTAATCGTTTACCTTCTTTATTAAACCAAGGGGTCGCAATAATATTAAAAATTAACGATGCAATTTCTAGTTTTGATTCAATAGAGTCGGTCAAGTTTGTATACAACTGAGCCTGCTGTGCTGTATTTTCAAAAAATGCCGTAATACTTGAGCCCACTATACTATTGACGGAAAAATCACCTAGTACACTCTGCAGCTCACCTTGTCTGGCTTGGAGCATTTGTTTTAGTTGATTATTAGCAAACACTATCTGTAAATCATTGTCTGCCATCATCACACTCGCCTGGCAGATCGTTAATGCGCTCGATAGATCAGCATCCCTTTTTGATTCTTTTTCTAATTCTTTTTGAGCTGTGATGTCTGTCGCATATTTAACCACCTTATAAGGTTTGCCACTGAGATCAAATATTGGATTATAAGATGCTTGGATCCATACTTCACTGCCATCTTTAGCAATACGTAAATACTCACCGGAGTCAAATTCACCACGGCCTAATTTTTGCCAAAACAGTTGGTATTGCTCACTTTTAGCAACCTCAGGCTCAATAAATATACGATGATGCCGTCCGACTATTTCCTCTAACTGA
Source organism: Pseudoalteromonas sp. SG41-5 (assembly GCF_014164495.1). NCBI lineage: Bacteria > Pseudomonadati > Pseudomonadota > Gammaproteobacteria > Alteromonadales > Pseudoalteromonadaceae > Pseudoalteromonas > Pseudoalteromonas sp. SG41-5. Next base: position 10,440 of record NZ_JACJFH010000029.1, read on the forward strand.
TAACCAAATGTCTGCAAAAAGTTGTCATTCGCGGTCAACACGCTGCCATCTAAATCAAACTCAATCACCGCTTGAGATTTACTAATAGCAGCAATTTGCTCCGCAGCTTCAACAGCGACCATCTTTTGCGCCGAAATATCACTGGCAAATTTCACAACTTTTATAACATTTCCATGCTCATCCTTAACGGGGTTATAAGTTGCTTGGATCCACACTTCTTTGCCACTTTTACTGATCCGCTTAAACTCATCAGCAATAAACTCTCCGCCTTTCAAGCTTTGCCAAAAGCTTTTATATTCACTGCTCTGAGCTTCTTTTTTAGATACAAATATTGAATGATGCTGGCCCTGAATTTCTTCTAAGGGGTAACCCATTACATCTAAAAAGTTATTATTCGCCGTAATAATTATGCCGCTAGGCTCAAACTCAATCACCGCAAGTGACTTATTTAATGCCGTAACGATTAAATCATTATTTGATTTTTTAGAATTACTAAACCACCCCATGCCCATCACCTTCTTGTTGATCACCATTTGCTATATTTAGTATTTGGCTAAATATCCATTGTTTTTTGCAGGTCCAATAACGCGACCATCTTCTCACCGACATTCACTAACCCTGCGATAAATTCAGCATTCTCTGAGCCGCTAAAGTTAGGCACCGCCTTCGCATCTTGCTCTACAATACTGTAAACATCAGATACGGCATCGACTACCATTCCCATAATCTTGCTATTTTGCTCAAAAATTACTTTCACTACGATCACCACTGTTAACGGTCCATAGTCAATCGTCGCTAAGCCAAACCGTAATCTAAGATCTAAAATAGGTACTATGGTGCCACGTAGATTAATCACCCCTTTTACATAATCTGGGGCATTCGGGATCTCGGTGATCTCCTCCCAACTACGAATTTCTTGAACAGTTAAAATATCAACACCGTATTCTTCATCAGCCATAATAAAGGTTAAAAACTGCTTAACTCCTTGGCCCTGTTCAAGCATTATTTTGTTATTTAATTCGCTGTGCGCAGAGATCATGAAGCCTCCAAGTTAGCTTGCGATTCAATAATCAATTCTTGGCTACCGGGTTTTCTTAATCCTGATAATTTAATTAAGCCGCTGATATCGACAATCAACGAAACCCGACCATCCCCTAATATAGTGGCACCTGACACGCCATCTACTTTTTGGTAATTAGCTTCTAAACTTTTAATCACTACTTGTTGCTGTGACAATAAATCATCAACTAACAAACCAATTTTTTGATTATCGCTTTCAACTACCACTAACAAGGTTTTATCAAGCGCTTCTATCGCACCTTGATGATTGAAAATACTGTATAAACGCAAGATAGGAATGTATTCATCACGCAGTCTAAGTACGTCTAAGTCTTTACCCACTCGACTGACTTTATTGATATCAATTTGTAATGATTCAACAATAGATATTAATGGAATAATATAGGTGTGCTTTGCAACCCTCACTAACTGACCATCTAAAATAGCCAGAGTAAGTGGCAAGCGAATAGTAAAGGTAGACCCAACACCTGCAGCAGATGACACTTCAACCGAGCCATTAAGTGATTGGATATTACGCCTGACCACATCCATACCAACACCACGTCCGGATATGTCACTTACCTCATCTGCGGTTGAAAAACCGGGCATAAAAATGAGCTCATTAATTTCATCATCATCTAACTCATCAGCTTCGCTTACGAGCCCATTAGCAACCGCTTTTTGTTTAATCTTTACAGTATTAAGGCCTTGTCCGTCATCCATGATCTCTATAACAATATTGCCACCTTGGTGAAATGCATTAAGTGTGACTGTACCGACTGGGTCTTTACCTGCAGCAAGGCGCTGTTCAACCGTTTCTAGCCCATGATCCAGCGAATTTCGTACTAAGTGCACCATAGGATCTGATATTTTTTCCATTACGGTTTTATCAAGCTCGGTCTGTTCACCTAACAGTTTTAGCTCAACTTGCTTATTCAGTTTTTGCGAAATATCTCGCACCAAACGCGGAAAACGACTAAATACAAAGCTGATTGGCAGCATTCGGATACGCATTACATTTTCTTGTAAATCACGAGTATTATGAGCCAATTGCGCTAAACCTTCCTGCAAAGAGGCGATCGTCGCTTCGGTGATCTCTTGTTGACCAATTTGGCTCAACATCGCTTGAGTGATAACCAGCTCTCCAACCATATTGATCAATGAGTCAACTTTATCTATGCCTACTCTGATTGAAGTAGATTCTGCAGCTGGAGTGCTTGCTTTGACCGCAGTACCTTTTTTTATTGGCTTAACCGCAGCAACATTGACAACTGCTGGGGCTGAAGTTGAATTAGAGTTTTCCTCAATTACATCAGGTGTTGTAATTTGCGCATCATCATCAGCAAATAAGCCGCCACACAACGCGATGGTAATATCAGCATCATCTTCAACCCACTCAAATATTTCTCGAATCGCACTCTCATCTTTTGCTGTGTTTAAAAAGAATCGCCAAGATAAAAAACAATCGTCGGGACTTAAATCAGCAATGTCAGGGATCTCATTATTGAAAGCTTGAGTCTCTAAATCGCCCAATTCAGCCAACTCACTGATCATATAAAGTGGCTCATTGCCTGTTTTAAATAAATGATGATGTGGTTTAAAATCAATCTGATAGGTGTTTAGCGCAAGTTGAGCGGGGCTAGCAGTGACTTCCAGTTTATTTTGTTCGGCTTGGTTTACTCCTAAAATCTGTTCAAACTTAATTCTCAGTGCAATTGCTTCTTCTAAATTAGGTTCTTGCTCTGCTTGTAAGCCACGAAGTAACTCCCGCAAGCAATCAACAGATTTAAGTAATAGGTTAACATGCTCTGCGGTAAGCTCTCGTTTCCCCTCACGAATTTGATCTAATAGGGTTTCTAGCACATGAGTAAAGTCAGACACAGAGTTAAAACCAAATGTACCACTGCCGCCTTTGATAGAGTGCGCAGCACGAAAAATGGTATTGATTGTTTCTAAATCTTCTTCGCCAGGTACTAAGTTTAATAACTCAGCTTCCATCGCATCTAAGCCTTCAAAACTTTCCTCAAAGAAGACTTCAAAAAATTGACTTAAATCTATACTCATACCCCGTCCCCTAGATTAGCGAATTACTTTTTTTAAAACCGCTAATAACTGTTCAGGATTAAAAGGTTTAACTATCCAGCCTGTTGCACCAGCAGCTTTCCCTTCTACTTTTTTGTCCATTCCTGATTCTGTTGTTAGCATTAGCAATGGCGTAAATTTATAGTTTGGTAAGGTGCGTAACTCCCTGATCAAAGTAATACCATCCATCACTGGCATGTTGACATCGGAAATCACAGCATCAAAACCTTGTTGTTTTGCGATGCTAAGTGCTTCACTTCCGTCCTTTGCCTCAGTGACATCAAAACCCGCCTTTTTCAGTGTAAAACTCACCATTTGACGCATTGATGCCGAATCATCCACGGCTAAAATTCTTTTCATATGAACCCCTTAATCTACATTTTCAAGTATCAGATATTCACTTAGGCCTAAGCGACTAATGGCATTTTTTAAAGGCTCACTTTGCCCAACCCAAATAATTTTGTGATGTACGCACAGCAAGTGCTTTTGCAGAGCACACAATAGTTGAATAGAGGCAGTATCTACGCGCACAACTTCACTAATGTCTAAACAAACATCATCATTGCGGTGTAATTCTTGTAATAAATCTTGGTGTAAGTTTTCAACTTGGGTGATTGCTAGTTCAGCGGGAAGCTTCATCATATTGTTCGCACTTTCCATGTTTAACCAATTCATAACAAAAGCTTAGACTGAGTTAGTAAAAATGCCATAAATGCGTTGAAAAAAGAGTGAAATTATTTACAGGGGATAAAAGAAAAACAAAAAAGGAGCTAAACGCTCCTCGAAAATAATTAAAATATACTTATTCTATTAATAATGATCCGCAATCTGTTTAAACTCAGTTATTAATAATTTAGCATTAATTAATGGCACACTGCCTTGTTTAAATTCAGGTTTAAATATGGCTCTTACCGCTCCTTGAGGGTCAACCATCGCAATTGAAGCACTATGGTCAACGGCATATTCTTGCTCATCACTATTACTAATTGCGTAAATCAAACCTAACTCTCTAACTAGTGGAAATAGATCTTTATGTTCCCCTGAGACCGCTAAAAAATCAGGATTAAAATAATCAATGTAGGCTTTGCGTTTAGCGACTGTATCGCGTTTTGGATCGACCGCTAAAAACCAAATTTCCAATGGGTATTCATCTTTCAACGCTTTATAAACGCCATTGAGTTTAGCTAATGTCAGAGGGCAAATATTTGGCCAACTGGTATAACCTAAAAACACTAAATTCCATTGACCTTGCAATGTTTGCTTAGTTACTGGCTGAGCATTTTGATCTTGTAAAGTAAAATCACTCAAAGGTTTGGCTTGTTCATATACCAAAGCTTCAACGTCAGGCATAGCGCTGTCACTACAAGCTGTTAACAGCAATAAACTTAACACCAACCACACTCTTGCCCCACGCTTAACTGCTAAGCTATTCATATAACGAACCATTTATCTATAAATAAGGCGACAAAGAGTATCATTAAATGAATAATTGAAAAACGGAATAAATCCATTGCCGTATCGTCATTCTCCGCTATTTTTAGTTTTACCGCTTTATAGATGAAAATCCCATTAAGTAGTGTCGCAGCAATTAAATAAATGAGCCCCGACATACCAATTAAATAAGGCAATACACATACCAAGGCCAATAAAATAGAGTATGCAACTACACAGGTTTTACAAAAATCAATACCATGAGTGACTGGCAACATGGGGATCTTAGCGCGTTCGTAATCACTTTTGCGAGCAATTGCCAGCGCCCAAAAGTGCGGCGGAGTCCAAGTAAATATGATCATCACTAATAACCAAGGAGCAGCTGCCATATGCCCGGTTTCTGATACCCACCCTAACAACGGCGGCATGGCACCGGCCAGCCCTCCTATAACAATATTTTGTGGCGTTGCACGCTTTAAAAAGGAGGTATAAATAAACGCATAACCAACTAACGCAAATAAGGTTAATACAGCGGTTAAAGTATTAGCCCAGATCATCAACATAATGAAACCACTCACCCCAATAACAGCGGCAAAACTTAAAGCATGCAGTTTAGATAACCGCCCCTTCGCCACTGGCCGATGGCGTGTACGTGCCATTTTGCTATCTATTTCGCTATCAACCACATGATTGATCACCGCAGCTGCTGCGGATAACAAGCCAATCCCCAGTAAACTAATAAACTGTACGCCAATACCACGACCAACATCGGGTGCCAGCGCTAAACCAACCCATGCTGTTAATACCAACATCGCGACTACTTTAAATTTACTGATCGCTAAATAATCATTTATTAAGCCGCTAATTTGGCTAGGTGCTAACTTTGTTATTGCTATTAACGGTGTCATAACTGCCCCTATGTACGTGCTTTTAAGTAAAAACATAAACGAACGACTGTTAACAATAGTATGGCAGCCATTAAATTATGTGCCAGCGCAACGCCGAGCGGGAAATGCCAGTGCACAACCGCCAAGCCCAAACAAATTTGACACAGCAACGCGACCAATACGGAGACTGTACAATGCTTTATTTTTCTCGACACAGCACGGCTATAAATGCGCCACATGATCAGCGCTAATACTACACAGGTAACTAACGCCCACATTCGATGTAATAAATGGATCGACATTCTAGCCTGCTGTGAAAGTACACCATATTCATAAGTACTTTGCTCTAATGGCAACTGAAATACACTACTCAATGAAAACGGCTGTCCGTAACTACACAATGGCAAGCCATTGCAGTGCGGCGCCGCATAATTAGCAGCAAGCCAACCGCCTAGCGCTATTTGCAATACCAACACCACTAATGCGACTAGACTAAGTTTAAAGTAACGCCGAGCTGGGGCGTCGCCGCCAAAAATTGGTTTTGCCGTTAGCCGTAAATACAATAATGTAACCAATGATAAAATACTAAATCCACCTAATAAGTGCCCCAATACAATCAGCGGCTGTAAATTCATGGTGACGGTCCACATCCCTAAAGCCGCTTGAAACACCACCAGTATTAGTAATAGTAAGGGTAATTTAATTGGCGTGGTTGGATATTGACGTTTTAATAAAGCCAATATAAATAACGCTAAAATAAGTAAACCTAACGTGCCGGCAAAATAGCGATGGATCATTTCTTTCCACGCTTTAGCGGTTTCGAACATCATATCTGGGTAGGTTTGCTCTACATGGGCTAAATCAGCCTCATGCTTGGGTACCGTCAAAAAGCCATAGCAACCGGGCCAATCCGGACAACCCAATCCGGCATCACTCAAGCGCGTATAAGCCCCTAAGCCAACAACTAAGATCGATAACATAAAAGTGGCTAATACCAAATGTTTATAGTTTTTATACATAATTGGCACTCCTTAAATTAGCTAGAACGCGAATAGTTAAGTAATTTTTTTAAATCTTTTAACAGTCCTTTTTGAGTCAAACGGTTTTGCTGTGGCTCACTATGGTAAGGATACTGCAAGACCACTAAGCCCATATGATCAATTAGATATAAACTAGCTGGTTGCAGTACATCAACCTCAGGTAACTGACGCCATGGCAGCTCTTTTTGCTGTGTCTGGCCAAGGATGGCGACATCGACTTTACCTTGATTTTTACCAAGAGCGATGTAGAGGTTCTCTAGTGCTTGTAACTGCTGTGCACAAGCTTGTTGGCATTGTGCTGGGTGATTTAAAGCAATAGTCCATTGTTTATGCTCCGTTTTTTTCCAATCTTGTAGTTTTATTTCCTGTTTTAAAAATTCCCCTTTATTACTCGATGCACTAGGTATCCACTCAAGCTTTAACGCCAAATACGCCAGTATTAAAGGCACTAAACAACAGCCAATAAATATTAATAACGGATTGTTTTTCATTGTAATTCCTTCTTTTTAAAAGCAAATACAGCAATAACAAGGCAGGCAATCGCAATCAATAACCATTGCACTGCGTAGGCTTGATGTTTTTCGGGGCTCATCACCACAGCTTGGTAATGCGGCGCAGCAATCTCATCCGCGATACCTTGCCGATAACCAATAAAGTCAATCATGTCGCGACCTGTTTGCTGTGAAAACAATGCTAAATCGATAATTTGTACGCGCTTGGGCCATGCTGTATCCGTCTTGTGTTGTGCATCTTGCAAAGTAAAGCCACTGAGCTTTCCTTGCTTTAATTGCACGGTCATTGCCAAAGGAGTCGATGGTAGGTTTATACTAGGGAGTTGCTGGCGAGTAAGTGGTGCTTTAACCCAACCCAAATTCACCAACAGAGTTTGCTTACTTTGCTGTAAACGCAGCAAGGTAAGTACATCGTAGCCAACCTGACCTTGGTAAACTTGATTATCTAACAACCAATATTGCTGCGTATCTAGCACTCCAGAGATACTTATCTGCAAGCCCGTTTTATTCCAATCACTAGGCAGTTGCTGCATTTGCTGCCAGCTCATTACTCCCTGACTTTGCAGGGCTGCTATTTGTGTTAATTGCTCAGTTTTACTTTCAGCTCGCTGTAATTGCCAATACCCTAGGCGTAAACATACCAATACCACAATGGTTACCACGCAAATGGTAATAATTGAGCTAAGCTTTTGTTTACGCCATAAAATTAACTGCATAAAGGTGACCCAGTGATTATTAAAATTATTATCGTACTGTTGCTACTATTTATACTTTTTAACTTGTTCCGTGCCTTATTTATTATGGTATCGGGTAAAACAGATGGACGGCCTATGTCTCACTATTTAGGCCGTCGTGTGCTGTTTTCTGTTATCGTCTTAGTAATTGTTATTGCAGCCCTTAAACTAGGTTTCATCCACAGTAACTCATCACCAATTGATAAAGTTACAGCACATATACAAACACAAATAAACACAACCACACCACATCAACAAAATGCCAATACCAAGCTGCGGCTTGAAACGCAAAATGTTTATCTGGGCTAAAGTGGCCCTTTAAAATACGGATCAGCATGACTAATAATAAAATAGTTCCTAAGGTCACATGCATGCCATGAAAGCCGGTTAGTAAAAAGAAAGTATTGCCATATACGCCAGCATCTAAGGTCAGTCCTAAATCCTGATAAGCATGCATATACTCTACGACTTGCAGCCCTAAAAAACAGACCCCTAATAAGATTGTCAGTGCCATAAATACTTTTAATGGCCCACGCTTATTGTTCTCCATGCCTACATGAGCAAAATGTAAGGTAACCGACGAGGTTAGTAATATTAATGTGTTGATCAGCGGCAATCCCTGCCAACCCATAGCCTGTGTCGTACCACCACCGGGTGTAATAACTAATGGCCAGATTGCTTCAAAAGTAGGCCACAGTACCTCATTGGTCATGGCATTATTTCCGGCGCCGCCAAGCCAAGGCACAGAGATCATCCGGGCATAAAAAAGGGCACCGAAAAAAGCCATAAAAAACATTACTTCAGAGAAAATAAACCAGCTCATACCTTGACGAAACGAGCGATCCATTTGCGCTGAATATAAGCCTTGATCAGACTCTTCAATGACATTTTTAAACCAGCGAAATAGCATAAACAGCAACACACCAATTCCTGCGTAAAGCACATAATGGCCAGCACCACCGCCGCTGCTTGCTTGCATTACGGTAAGACCTGCACCAACAGCAATAAAAAACATCGCAAATGCGCCAACTATTGGCCACGGACTTTGCGCGGGAACATAATATTTTTCGTAATTTTTATCCATTTTGTTTGCTCCTAATTAGCTATTAGCTTGGCAACCTAATTACTAGCCACTATCTGCCCGCTAATATCAAACACGGTATAAGACAAAGTTAACTCTTCAACATCTTCAGGTAATTGCGTATCAACATAAAAAAGCAGTTTAAATTCCACTTCTTCACCTGCTTTTAAAGGTTGTTGATCGAAACAAAAGCAAGCCATTTTATGCAAATACTTAGCTGCTTTGCCTGGAGACACCGACGGTACCGCTTGCATAACTTTATCTTCATTACTGGTATTTTTTGCTCTAAACAGCACTTCGCGCATAGCTCCGGGCTTTACTAGCACACTATACTCATGTGATTGCACCTCAAATGGCGCTCCACTTTGCGCATGAGTTGTGAAGCTTACGTCGATTTCTCGTGCCTCATTAACACTCGTACTTTGCTTTGCTTGCTCTAACGAAGGCTTACCATTAAGGCCTGTTACATCACAAAAAACGTCGTACAACGGCACCAAAGCAAACGCAAAAGCGAACATGCCAAGACATATTAAAACTAAGCGCTTAAGCAGTGGTGCATGACTCATTACTTAATCTCCGGTGGCGTTTCAAAAGTATGATAAGGCGCAGGAGATGCCACCTCCCATTCCAAACCCTCAGCACCATCCCACACTTTGGCGGGCACTTTATCGCCGCCTCGTGCACACTTAAATACTACAACCACAAATAACAATTGTGATAAACCAAAAGCAAAGCCACCAATACTAATAATCGCGTTAAAGTCTGCAAATTGCAGTGCGTAGTCAGGAATCCGGCGCGGCATACCGGCCAAACCAACAAAGTGCATAGGGAAAAACAATACATTCACGCTCACTAACGACAACCAAAAATGCCATTTAGCCAAGGTGATATTGAACATATTTCCCGTCCATTTTGGCAGCCAATAATACGCCCCGGCCATAATTGAAAATATCGCCCCAGTCACTAACACATAATGAAAATGCGCCACCACAAAATAAGTATCATGGTATTGAAAATCAGCAGGAGTAATCGCCAGCATCAACCCAGAGAAACCACCTAAAGTGAATAACACAATAAACGCAATACTAAATAACATAGGCACTTCAAAACTAATCGAACCACGCCACATGGTGGCTACCCAGTTAAATACTTTGACCCCAGTTGGCACCGATATCAGCATAGTGGCATACATAAAAAATAATTCGCCAGCGACAGGCATACCTGTGGTAAACATATGATGCGCCCAAACTATAAAGCTCAGTAAAGCAATCGAAGATGTGGCATATACCATAGAGGCATAACCAAATAATTTTTTACGTGAAAAGGTCGGCACTATAGTCGAGATAATGCCAAAGGCTGGCAGTATCATAATGTACACTTCAGGGTGACCAAAAAACCAAAATATGTGCTGGAACATCACCGGATCACCGCCCCCAGCAGCATCAAAAAAGCTGGTTGCAAAATACTTATCAGTCAATACCATAGTCACAGCACCGGCCAATACCGGCATCACAGCAATCAATAAAAAAGCGGTGATAAGCCATGTCCACACAAACAGCGGCAGCTTCATCCAAGTCATACCTGGCGCACGTAAATTAACGATAGTTACAATCACATTGATTGCGCCCATAATTGAACTAATACCCATGATGTGAATAGCAAAAACAAATAATGCGGTATTATCGTTACTGTAAGTTGTTGACAGTGGTGCATAAAAAGTCCAGCCAAATGCCGGGCCACCACCTGGCATAAATAGGGATGCCAGTAAAATAATAAAAGCAAAAGGTAAAATCCAAAAGCTCCAATTATTCATCCGTGGTAATGCCATATCTGGTGCGCCAATCATGAGTGGTACCATCCAGTTAGCCAATCCTGTAAAGGCCGGCATAACGGCACCAAAGACCATGATCAAGCCATGTACTGTGGTCATTTGATTAAAAAAGTGAGGCTCTACTAACTGTAAGCCAGGTTGAAATAACTCTGCGCGGATCACCATCGCCATGGCGCCACCAATTAAAAACATCGTCAACGAAAAAATTAAATATAAACTTCCGATATCTTTATGGTTAGTAGTATAAAGCCAGCGTTTAAAACCTTTCGCAGGATGATGATGTCCATCATGGTGTGCAGCTTGATCATGTTGTTGCTCTGTTACGCTACTCATTATTTAGCCTCCGAAGTTGCATCAATCGCGGCTTGTATCTGACTCGGTTGAATTACATCCCCAGTGTCATTGCCCCATGCATTACGCTTATAGGTGATCACAGCTGCTAGCTGCTTGATTGATAACTGCTTGTCAAATGCTTGCATAGCGGTACCTGGGCGACCATGAAGCACGACATCAATATGATCTTTAATATCTCCTAATACTACCGGACTGCCTTTGAGCGCAGGGAAAACCCCCGGTAAGCCCATACCTGTTGGTTGGTGACACGCAGCGCAACTGGCCATATAGACTTGCTCGCCGAGTGTCATTAATTCTTCTTTTGGTAATGTTTGATCTAATAAGGCAGCATCAGCAATTGCAGCGTTTGCTTTTGCCTGCTTAGCTTCGCTCAGCCAGTTTGCAAATGCTTGCTCAGATTTAGCTTCAACCACCACAGGCATAAAGCCATGATCCTTTCCGCATAGTTCTGCACATTGCCCTCGATAAATGCCCTCTTCATTAATTCTGGTCCAAGTTTCATTGATAAACCCAGGGTTAGCATCTTTTTTCACTGCAAAATCAGGCACCCACCAAGAATGAATAACGTCGTCTGAGGTCATTAAAAATCGTACTTTTTGATTAATTGGCAACACCAAAGGTTTATCAACTTCAAGCAGGTAATTAGGGTTTTTATTTGCAAGATTAGTTATTTCATCTTGAGGTGTAGCAAGCATTGAATAAAACTCAACATCTTCACCCATGTACTCATAATGCCATTTCCATTGAGAACCAGTAATTTTAATGGTGAGATCAGCTTTACTAGCATCTTCCATTGCAATCAAAGTTTTTGTCGCAGGAATTGCCATACCAATTAAAATCACAAACGGGATTGCCGTCCAAAGGATTTCAACTTTAGTACTTTCATGAAATTGGGCTGGTTTTGCCCCTTTAGATTTACGGTGGTGGATCAGTGCCCAAAACATCACGGCGAACACGATGACCCCAATCACACAACATATAATAAATATTGTCATGTGCAGCTGATAAACATCATTACTTATATCTGTTACGCCCTTACGCATATTAAACTGGCTATTAGCCAATACTTGCTGCGGTAGAACAAACAATATAAGCCACAAGGTAGAGCTCAATTTACCCATGTGACGGCTCCTTTAAATGCTATTGCAAAACGCAAAGCGAAAAGGCGGCACAGCTTTATTCGCGCCAATTCGTTATTTTTTATTGTTACTGAATATTAACGCAACCCTAAATTATGCTATTGAGCAAAATTGTTAGACTTTTAAAGTAGCTGTTAACACAGTGTATTAACCAATTAGTTAAAAAATGAACAATTAGCAAGTTTTAAGAGCAATTAAATTCTTTTTTGGTGCATAAATAACAGCTAAAAATCAGCGCGTTATTTTGTAATTAGGGATAATATTAGAGGGCTAAAAGTAGCTGGTAAGTAGATTTGATAGGGCTTAGGACGCTATAGCTAAGTATAAAATCTAGCCATTATAGCGGTAAAAAATTAAATGCACCAAACTTCACCAATTTGGTGCAAAATATAGATCAAAAAATTTACATCCAATCAGCGTTGCGGATCACCCCAACAGCCAACCCTTCAATATTGAAAGATTCATGTTCAAGATCCACTTCAATCGGTGAAAATTCATCATTTTCAGCATGTAAAAAAACTTTTTTACCTGCTTTTTCAAGGCGTTTTACTGTTACATCGTCATCAACACGGGCAACCACCACCTGGCCATTTTCAGCAACTTGAGTGCTGTGTACAGCCAATAAATCGCCATCCATAATACCAATGTCTTTCATACTCATGCCTTGCACACGCAGTAAAAAATCAGCAGCCGGTTTAAACAAGAGTGGATCTATTTTGCAATGACTTTCAACATGCTGCTCTGCCAAAATAGGCTCACCAGCGGCAACTCTGCCTATTAGAGGTAAACCAAGTTGTTCCGGCTCATCCTCTTCAACTAACTGAATACCTCGACTGGCACCGGGCTTCATTTTAATAACGCCCTTTTTCGCTAATGCCTTTAAATGTTCTTCCGCTGCATTAGCACTTTTAAAACCTAACGTTTGCGCAATCTCAGCACGGGTTGGCGGCATACCGGTATCTTTAATAAAAACTTTAATAAGTTCGAGAATTTGAGCTTGGCGATTCGTTAATGGGCGCATACAACTGGTTTTCCATACAGTACATTTAACTGTGAGTATATACAGTTATCTGAAAATCGCAAATATAAATTGGCTTAAAATCGCGCCGTTAATAACAAGCTCATACTATTTAAACCACTTCCAGAATCAAGCGCAGATCCAAGACCAAACTTTAATGCTACATGTTGATTAAACCAATATTGCGTTTGCAGTTCATAGTTGTCTTTTAGATTTTTCTGATTACGAATATTAGCAACGACTCCCACTGACCATGCTTGATTTACATAATAAACCGCCTGCCCCTGCACATAACGATAACGCCCTGCCAATTGCTTTAGCTCTAAATCCCAACCTTGATTGCTAACTATATTTGTCCAACGAACATAAGGAGCATAAGTCCATTCAACCGCGACTCTTTCATTATCTTTGCCAAACCACATATCATGGCGCTCTAAGCGACTGTAATATATATTGAACCCTAGTTGTAACTGCTCATTCATTTGCTTACCAACAGCGGCACTCACTAAATAATCAGTATTTTGCCAATAGCTATTATCCTCACAGAGGCGCTGCGCGCTGGCACTAATAACTAATCCTGCGGGACCATAGATGGCAGCATCGGCATTTAAATAGCTAAAATCATCATTAGCAAACCCACCAATAGCATAATTATTGACTTGATTTAAATACGCTTTTAGCTCGTATGGACCAGTCAACGATTCAAGATCTTGCGCAAAATATCGATACCGTGCGCCTAAAAAAGATTCATCTAAACCAGCTAAATCGGTAAAACCAATATCGAGTTGATGTTGGGTACTAGCAACAGCCTGCGGCTGAGCAACAAGGCTCATTAATAATATTGCACCACATCCAAATACCTTTACTTTCATCCTTAAGATCCATTAACAGTTAGATAATATAGGTACATTTTATCTATTTTTATGATCTTAACTGTAGGAAAATGTTTAAAAGTGTAGACTGATTTAGTAAATAACTTAGTGAGGTAGACAGATGAGTATTTGGTATCAACCGATCACCCTAGCACAATGTAAGCAACTTGATGACGGCATAAGTGGTCAAGGCACATTGATGAAAACCATGGGCATTGAAATAAGTGAAATAGGCGATGATTATTTAGTAGCAACGATGCCCGCGATCCCAGCTCATCATAACCCTATGGGTATGGTGCATGGCGGCGCAAATGTTGTACTTGCAGAAACGGTGGCGAGTTATGCTGCAAACTTTGCTGTTGATTTTACAAAGTTTTATTGTGTTGGCCAGGAGATCAATGCCAATCATCTAAAAGCATCACGTAATGGTATATTAACCGCGATAGCAGCACCACTACACTTAGGCAAGCGTACATCCGTATGGGAAATAAAAATCACCAATAGTCGTGGAGAACTGTGCTGCGTATCAAGAATGACCGCAGCAATTGTAGAGCGAAAAGGCTAACTTGAAAGTGGATAAATTGTAATTTCAATACCTGCGCCAATAGCAGAAATACGCAATAAAGTATCGGCACTGAGCGCTTGATTAAAGCATTTTGGCGAAGTGCCTGATTCAAAGCCAATATCAAAGGTGCGCTTTGAGCATGATAACCACTGCTTTAATGCATTGCGTGAGCAAGATTCAATTAACTCACATAAGTGGTTAATCGCTTTATCTGGTGAGATAACGTCTTCATTAGACTCAATACGTGCTAGTTGACGGTACTCATCTTTATCGTAATGCAAAACCACAGCACTTTTTTTTAAGTCTGCAACTAACAAACTAATATCTTGCTTTGATTCAAGCTCTAGATCTACATTTAAAAATTGAATTTCCGACATTGTTTCATTTTTACCCTGCGTTAATAACAACGCAAACTTTAACCTAATTTTGCGTATATACCAAATCTAGAGTAGCTAGTTTTATTTTGTTGATGCGACAATTTGCCACATTGGCAAACTCAATATAATTTATAGAATACCGCACTAATAACAAACAGGTAGTCACTATGGATAAACGCATTTTTAAACATGCGCGTAAGTTTCACAAATGGTTAGGTTACTTATTAGCGCTACAAATTTTTGCATGGTTACTCGGTGGTTTAATTATGAGTGCTATACCGCTTGAAAAAGTTCACGGTAAACATTTAGCTGCGCGGCAATTAAATAACCCATTCAAACAAGCTGATTATCTAGCCTCAGTTGATAATATCGTTGCAAAAATTACTCAACCAAGACAAATTAGTTATAGTCACTTTTTAACAATCCCTACCATTATTGTGAGCAACAGTAACGGTGAGTACAGCTTTAACGGAGTTACTGGCCGTCCTTTGGTAGCACCGAGTAAAGCGCAAATTATTGCCAATGCCCAAGCTCATCTATTAATCAATGCGCAAGTAACAGACGTGATCAAACTAGCTAAAGGTACTAGCGAAGTTGGCTTTAAAGAAAATATTTGGCAAGTAAATTTTGACGATACGTTTAACACCACACTATATTTATCCGCTGATAGCGGCCAAGTTATTACTGTTCGCAGCACAATTTGGCGAATTTTCGATTTTTTCTGGATGTTACACATAATGGACTATGAGCAACGTGAAGATTTTAATAACCCATTATTAATAAGTTTTGCAGCCAGTAGCGTATTGTTTTGTTTAACTGGCTTTATTTTATTACTACAGAATATCCGTTTTAGAAAACGTACTTCCCGTCGCCCAAGTAGCTAACCTTACCTTAGAGATGAGTTAAAATTCCCACTACATCACACAGTTAAGCGATTTACTTTTTGAATAATCGCTCTAAACTAGCGCTTCCTGTAGTTCACTAAAGTGATTGGATATGCCGCATTTAATTATTGCGCTGGTATTGTGTTGTGTGAGTTTTAACCTTTATGCAGAACAATTCACCAGTTTTTACAGCGCAAAAAAACACCTCATCAAAACCCTTCCTGATAACGCCACCAGCCTCTATTGTGGCTGTAATATTAAACGCCAAGGTAAAAAACTGGTGCCCGACCCAAATGCATGTGGTTATGTGCCTCGCAATGCGGTTACTCGTTCAGGCAAACCAAATGCGCGCGCAACTCGGATTGAGTGGGAACATATTGTGTCTGCATGGGAATTTGGTCACCAGCTACAATGCTGGCAAGATGGCGGCCGAAAAAATTGCATTAAAGTCAGTGCGCAATTTCGGAAAATGGAAGCTGATATAAATAATCTCGCTCCGGCAATTGGTGAAATAAACGCAGACCGATCTAATTACAGCTTTGGCATGATTGCAGGTAATGCAAGCCAATATGGTCGCTGCCAGGTAAAGGTAGATTTTAAACAGCGTGTGGTAGAGCCGCCCTTTTATGCACGAAAACGCATTGCCGATGCTTATTTTTATATGCAAAAAACCTATGGTTTAAAAATTTCCGACAAGCAACAAAAATTATTTACCGCATGGCAAAACCAAGCTTTAGCAGCGAAAAATAGCAATGCTGTACTTTAAGTAGCCAAAACCATAAAAAAGGCGCATTTCGCGCCTTTTCACTTAAAACCTACATTTAGTTTCGTCATTAAATATCTTGATGTGGGCCAAACACCTCGTAGTGAATACGCTCAGCAGCGACTCCTAATACGAGTAATTGCTGTTTAATTGCAGCCATAAACCCCGTAGGGCCACAGATGTAGAAGTCACCTTCTTCAAGCGGAAGCTGTTCAGCAACAGCACTGACATTCATCAATCCAGTAAACTCAGCTCCCTCGCCACCTTGATTAAACCAAGTGTAGTAATTTAATCGAGTATGCGCCGCGGCTTGCTCCGCCAAAAACTGACTAAATGAATGCTGCAGGATATTTTCACAGGCGTGTAAATAGGTGACCGCTTGATTCGATGTATCACATAATAATGTTTGTAACATTGCCAGCATCGGTGTTTGACCAACGCCCGCAGAAATTAATACCACAGGTTTTTTATTTGCGCGTAAAAAGAAGTCTCCAGCCGGTGGATAAAGCTCCACAACGCTGCCCACATCAAGTGAGTGCAAATAATTAGATACAATCCCCGCTGCTGGCAATAACTCTTTTTTCACGCTAATACGGTAATTTTCACCATTACTTTGCTGAGAAATAGAGTATTGGCGTATCTCACTATACTGTGTATAAGCTGGTTTTACTTTGATACCTAAATACTGCCCTGGTTTATGAGTCATTACCGCTTTACCATCGACTGGCACTAAAGTAAAACTGGTTACTAACTCTGATTCAGGCTGTTTTTTAGCAATAACAAATGCTCTAGTACCCGACCAGCCACCGTGGTTATTTTTACTGTGCTCGTATAGCGCCGCTTCTTCGGTAATACAAATATCAGCAAGTAGTGCGTAAGCCTCACGCCATGCATATTCAACTTCAGCTGTAAATTGCTCAGGGAGCAATTCTTTTAAAGTGCCAATCAGGTGTCCGCCAACTATTGGATAATGCTCAGGTAAAATATGCATGCTGGTATGCTTATGATTAATGCGTGCCAGCGCCTCTTTTAATACGGCTAAATTATCAATATTTTGAGCATACGCAGCCAAGGCATTAAATAATGCAAATTGCTGACGGCCACTACGTTGATTGGCCATATTAAAAATATCCTGCAGCTCAGGGTTATGACTAAACAGCCGGTTATAAAAATGCTCCGTGACAACGGTGCCCGCCTGCGCCAATAAAGGCGCTGTGCTTTTTACTATTTCAATGGTTTTATCAGATAACATACAACTTCCTTTAACCACGACGCCCATCAACACGACGCCGCGTTAAAATAGGAATACAGTGGAATAAGAACAATAAAAATGCCACGATCCACAGTACAGCACTCAGCTGCCATGCGATGTGTGGCCCAATAACAACAGGTAATAACGAACGAATAATTGCTGCAATAAACACTAAAGCAAACGCCACAGCCATAAAGTGAGGAATAGTTAAAGGGCGGCCAGTATGACCATGAGATACCCGCGTCATCATCGCTAAGATCATCATGCCAATCGTACCTATAGTGATCATATGCAGCGCGTCTTTAAACAAAATAACCGAGCTGTAAAAACTCAGCGCAAGCAATACTAAACCAAGCCCAAGAGCTAGATAAGAGAAGTGCAACGACCATAACAGTGGTACTTTGAGCATTTGATTATTCCACCACAACAATGAGCGACTTAAATGCACTACAGCAACAACAGCCAATGCCCAACCAGGATTAACGCTTGCTATAAATAATTGGCTGATAAAATAAAGCGCGACAGCAAACAATGAGCTGTAAAGCAGCACTTTATCTAAACGAGGAGTACGCACTTGCTCCGCTAAACCAAGACCACGAGCAGTAAAAAAAGGTAATACCCGCCCAGCCACCACACCGACAAGTAAGGTCATTACTAGTACTGCGGTATCGGCGACTGCCAATGCAAGTAGCATGTTTTGTTGTATTGCTAAGCATAAATAAATAATATTGAGCACACACAATGCGCTTAGCATCAGTAAAAATTGGTAGTTATTTTTATTGCCAGCTTTAAGGAGCATATTAGCCAGCGCCATAACTGCACCTAACCACCAAAGCAATTGGAACAATAACACCGCATATAAACTAAAGTTTTCAATACCTGCACTGGTAATAAAAAACGCAACACGAGCTGCTAGCCACACTAGGGTTAGCAACATCAATTTACGACCATTAATACTCGCAACCCCGCTCCAAGTTTGTGCTGCGGTTAATAAAAACCCCACAGCTACAGCGCCTGCAAAGCCAAACATCATTTCATGGGCATGCCAAAGTGTTGCTGGCATAGTCAATTGCCATCTGGCATGGCCTGTTAAAATGAGTAACCAATAACTAATCGACAAAACGGCCAATAAGCCAGCTCCTAAAAAGTAGGGCCGAAATGCTAACATCCATAACGGCCATTGACTGACTTGATAAAAACGCATTTTTTTGGGCATTGGTTCGGTTAAATTGATTGCTCGCATCAGCGTATTAGACTCATCTATCTAGGTATTTATAACACGCTATTGCACAAGCCGAGCCAAGATTTAAACTGCTTATTATTCAACATGTTAACTATTTTGCTATTGACAAAAAAGTCTTTATGACTCACCTTTAAATAAGATAAAAACACATTTGAGTCATTTTGACATGGTAGATAAACAAAGCTTACTTAATGTCGCCCTTGTGCTTGCTAAAGTGAGCGACCAAAAGCAGCCTTTTCAGCAGTTAATTCAGTGTATCAAACAAGTAATACCCAGTGACGCTATTGCACTGCTTACCTTACAAGGCGATGTGTTAAAACCACAAGCTATTCATGGACTGACGCCTGACACCCTAGGACGACGCTTTGTAATAAACGAGCATCCACGTTTACATGCCATTTGCAACGCTAAGCAACCATTACAGTTTGCCCATGATTGCCCAATTCCTGATCCGTACGACGGTTTACTATCGAGCAAAGCTGGCGATATTCCTGTTCATGCTTGCTTAGGCATCCCTCTACTTGATAGCGACGATAACTTACTAGGGGTGATCACCCTCGACAGTCTCGATGCAAATGCATTCGACAGTTTTGACCTTGAGCTATTTACTCAACTAGGTACGCTTTGCACCGCGCATTTGCAAACTGTATTAAAACTGCAGCAATATCAAAACCACGCGCAACATAGTAGCGCTTTAGTGCAAGAGCTAAACCGCGAAGCGCTTACCCGCGATGGTGCAGAGATCATCGGCCAAAGCACCGCCATGCAAGCCCTTCGAAGCGATATAAAACTAGTGGCGGCTTCTGAGTTTAGTGTCTTGATCCAAGGTGATACCGGGGTAGGTAAAGAGCTAGTAGCACGCAATATCCATCTTCATTCAAAGCGTAGCGAAATGCCGTTAATTCACTTAAATTGTGCATCATTACCAGAGAATCTCGCCGAAAGTGAATTTTTTGGCCACGCCAAAGGCGCATTTACCGGCGCCCATAATGCACGTCAAGGCAAGTTTCAGCTGGCTGATGGTGGCACCTTATTTTTAGATGAAATTGGTGAACTACCACTTGCCATGCAAAGTAAACTATTGCGCGTCTTACAAAGTGGTGAAATCCAAACGGTTGGCGAAGATGAAGTAAAATACGTCGATGTAAGGGTTATTGCGGCTACAAACAGGCATTTAAAAAACGAAGTCGCTCAAGGGCGTTTTCGAGCCGATTTATATCATCGGTTAAGTGTTTACCCGCTCAACGTTGCGCCACTTAAACAACGCGAAAACGATGTAATTTTACTTGCAGGTTACTTTGTTGAAAGAACAGCCCGTAAGCTAGCTATCAAACAACTCAAACTCAGCGTCGAAACGCAACTACTACTCACTCAATATGACTGGCCGGGAAATGTGCGAGAACTTGAGCATGTGATCAGCCGTGCAGCATTAAAAGCCAAACAAAGCCAGTGGCAGCAAGCAATAATTACTATTGAACCTGCTCATTGTGAACTTAACCTAAGTACAAATAACCCAACGCCTGTCGCATTAACAACTGCCGATAACAATAACATAAATAAACAAAATTTCTCGCTCAAACAAGCAACGGATACATTTACTCAGCATTTAATCAGCCAACAGCTAGAACAACATAATTACAACTGGGCCAGTGCAGCACGAACATTAAAAGTTGATCGCGCTAACTTAGTGCGATTAGCCAAACGTCTTGGTATTACAGTAAAAAAATCTATTTAATGTGTATTTTATTCACCCAAACTTGGCTATAGTGCCAACTGGTGTAAAACCACAATAAACATCTAAACAGGAGATATTTGATGATTGTATTAAACCCCCTTGCTGGGCAAGTAAGTGCTTAATTTTATTTTTTAATATTAAGTTTTGCCCGGCCATTAGCCGGGGCGCTGTTGATAGCTAAAATTTAACAGCAAACCCCTTTGTTATTTTTACTCTTTGCAGTAATGGGGTTATATGAATACTAATTTAAGTTTAAGCCAACTGGGTTGGCGCGCATTTTTCCAACAACAACTTACGCTCAATGATTTAGAGCACACACTGATTGCACGGATCATTACCTACCATCGCGACCACTTTGTTGTACAGAGTGAGCAGGGTTGCCACAAGGTATTGGTAAATTCAGATCATCCCCCCTTAACTGTGGGTGACTGGATATTACTTACGCAACACAACGAACACTGGCTGTTTACCCGATTGCTTGAGCGCTTAACATTGCTCAGTCGCAAAAGTGCGGGAAGTAAATTAAGTGAACAGCTTATTGGCGCTAATATTGATACTTTGTTTATTGTCAGCTCGCATAATCAAGATTTCAATCTAAGCCGCTTTGAACGCTACTTAGCGTTAGCATATCAAAGTGAGTGTTTACCCGTTGTTGTACTGACCAAACGCGATCAATGTGCAGCACCAGAGCAACATATAGCACAACTAACAGCGCTTGATAATCACTTAACCGTGCTGTCTGTTAATGCATTAGAGCGTGGCAGTGTTGAGCAATTAATGCCATGGTGCGGCAAAGGTCAAACATTAGCTTTTGTTGGGTCTTCGGGTGTAGGTAAATCCAGCTTAGTTAATAGCTTATGTGAACAGCAGCTAAGTGACACTGGTGCAATTCGCGAGGACGACAGCAAAGGTCGCCACACCACGACTCATCGAGCATTGCATGTTCTTAACGTAGGAGCGCTGTTACTCGATACTCCCGGCATACGCGAGCTGCAACTAAGTGACTGTCAACAAGGTGTAGAGCTTACTTTTAACGATATAAGTGAACTGGCGCAGCAGTGTCGATTTGCCGATTGTAGTCATCAGCTAGAACCCGGTTGTCAGGTGCTAGCTGCGTTACAAAAAGGCTTATTAACGCAGCGGCGTATCACTAATTATCAAAAACTGTTAAAAGAGCAGCAACGCAATACTCAGAGCCTTGCGCAATTACGTAGCCAAGATAGAAGCTTAGGTCGGTTTTATCGTAACGTACAAGCAGACATGCGTAATTTAAAAGGACGTTAATTAATTTTTCTCAGTCGTTAAACAAAACGTGGCTAAATACTGTTTAGCCACGTTTTTGCTGATAGAAAGATTAACGCAGCTAAATTACGCGAGCTTATGCTCCTTAAAATACGCTTTTAAAAGCTGACTGAACGCCTGTACCTTAGCTGTTCGGTGCACTAAGTGATGGGTTACTAGCCATAAATCCGTTGGCCAACTCAGTTCATCCGCTAGTATTGGTACTAAATCAGCATACTGCGCCGCCACGTCATGCTGCATCCCGCCAATTCCCAAGCCTTTAACAATTGCACGGGTTGCCTCTGAGGTTTCAGACACGCGTAATTTCACTTGTGAAGTTGGTATATTTTCATCAACCCAAACAAAATAAGGCACTTTGCCATTATAGCCGGCCACCCCCGAAACAAAATTATGCAACGGCAATTGCTTAATACTTTTTGGCACGCCATGCTTATCAATATAACGCTTTGATGCATAAAATCCTGACGACAAATGCGCCAAATGCTGGGCGATATAATCACCTTCATCAGGACGAGGACCTGCGCGTACCGCTATATGTGCTTGGCCGTGATCAAGACGTAACCGGTTTTGATCAAGTATCACTTCCAGCTGCACTTGCGGATGTAAACTTTGAAATTGTTCACACACATCACTCAGTACATCAATAAAACCACTGACCGTTGTAAGCAATAAACTACCACGCAAAGTACTATCTGCGGCAATAATATCATTGTGTAAGCGTTCAAGTTCACTATTAATAGACTGCGCTGCTGTAAAGAGTTTAGCGCCAATCTCAGTTACTTTATAACCCCGGGCATGACGATGAAATAAACGTGCATTTAAACTTTGCTCTAGGTTATTAATGCGCCTAAGTACCGTACTGTGATGGACGTTGAGCTTTTCAGCCGCCGCTGTTAACGTTCCTAACCGCGCAACTTCATAGGCTACTTTTACATCTTGCCAGTCATCAAATTGAATCGCCATACCTGCCCTTAACCTTAAGTGTGCGTATATGCACATAAGTTTTGCGTTTATTTGGCTTTTCTGCAAGTAAATATTTGCTAAAGTAGTTAACAGGCAAACCCAACTACGTTATTGAAGGCGACCACCATGACAGCACCAAAAATTATTGCCTTAGCAGGCAGCTTACGTAAAGACAGCTTTAACCAAAAATTGATCAATGAAGCAGCCCGCTTTGCATTAGAAAGCGGTGCAGAAGTTGAAGTAATTAAACTGGCAGATCTAAACTTACCCATGTTTGACGAAGACGTTGAAGCGCAAGGCACACCAGTAGGCGCTCAGTTATTAAAAGACAAACTACGCGCTGCAGATGGCATCTTACTTGCGAGCCCTGAATATAACGGTTCAATTACGGCGGTACTAAAAAATGCCATTGATTGGGCATCACGTACTGAGCAAGGCGCAGTTCCAGCATTTCGTAACAAGGTAACGGCTTTATACGCCTCATCACCGGGAGGCTTAGGTGGCTTGCGTGGTCTAAATCACGTTCGCGATATTTTATCGGGTATCGGCAGCTTGGTATTGGCAGATCAACTTGCCGTACCTGCAATTCACACTTTGCTTGATGAAAATGGCCGCATTAGTGACCCTGTGACAGCAGAACGAATTGCAGGCCTTGCTCAGCAGCTCGTCAGCGTTGCCAGCAAATTAAATAAATAAACCGCTTAAGAAAGCTTTGTCGCTGCTAACTTGGCAGCGATAAAATCCTCATGCGCGACATACAACAAGTTAGAAACACGGCGAATTACATACTCTTCTTGCGGATCTAACTCACCATCGGCATACGCTAAGCGCCATAGCAGCTCTATAATTTCAATGCGTTGCTCTGCGCTGCATTGATCATTAATTTGTTTAGAAAACTGAAAGTAATCAATCGCGTCATCCAAACTTTTTCCTGCGCTTTGCATTAGCTCACTAACGTCTTCATCACTCAAATTAAAATACTTTTTTAAAGTCAGAGATAACGTTTTCAATTCATCGTCTTGCTGCTCGCGATCAGCACGCATGACTTCAATCAATAATGCCGCTACAGCCGTTTTCAAATCATGCTCTTGCAGCTGAGCTGGTTGCTCATCAAAAGCTGAAAATAGTTGTTTTATTTGTTTGAACATCACATTTTCCCTTTTTGGGTGTTAGACTTACAGCATAACTCGTTGCATCACTGTAATTAAATAGTGCGCTCAATACAATAATGGAGTTAAAGGTTTATGAAAGGAAAAACAGCAAATAGGCTAGTAATTATCAGTGCACTGGCACTATTAATAGGCAGTAATGCGGTATTAGCAGATAAAGGTGAAACCGAAAAACTCTATGACTTTGATGAAAAAGTCCATTATTACCAAACAAAATTAGACGCAAATAACTATCATCTAGAAATTCAATCTGACGACTATCAGCACTTTAAAAATCAAAGTGTATTTTTATTGCGCCATGCTGACCGTTTATGCCGTGGTAATCCGTTTATGCTAAAAGTGACTGATGGTGTACAAGAGTATGATCGTTTCCCAACCAAACCCCGCGCCTATCAGCCACCTTTAACGGTATTACTACAATGTGAGACAAAGCCCAGCAAAGACTAATCTTTAGTCTTTATAACCCCAAGGCGCTGGCGGTGGTGTAACTGGTTTTATTAAATCAAAATCAACGCGAAACTCGCGGCCTTGGCGAATTAAACGATAAGTAAACTTTTCAGGGTAAATATACATCTGCCATGTATTACCGATAGATTGTGGAATACCTTGGCTAACAAACAATTCTTTTGAATACTGATCCGCAGGGAACGACTGCACGTTAGCAAACCCAGCATCAACCGTATGACCACCGTACATAGTCGATACATCATCAGTCCCATCTTGATGGCGATGATCGTGTTTTAAACTCAAACCACTACCGGTTTTGGTAATGATCCACGTACGTGATGCATCATCACCTACATGAAACGGAATTTGTAACTCACTATCAGTACATTTACGAACATGCATGACTAGTTTTTTGCCTGCAAACGAGCTAGGACCAGTGGCATTATCAACCGTTACTTTACCCTCAAAAGCTTTACCACAATAGGCGGCAATATTATCAAAAAAATCATCATGTGTTGGGATAGATACTAAAGGCGCAGGGCGAGCAAACGCCGCCGTAGATGCCAGCAATAAAGTTGCCGCAGTTAATAATTTCATAGCATGTTCCTAAAAGTATAAAGTTGCAGCTTAGCCTGTTAATAAATACAAAGGAAGTAATCGCGGTGAATGGTGGTCCAGCGGTGAGTAAGCTAAAAAAGTTTGCAAGCCAACCATAAAATAGCTTAAACGGCTTTTTCAGCTCGGCTTTTCATCAACTTTAATAGTGAATTATGAAAGTCTTGAAAAATAACCTCACCCCATAATCGAGAGTAAATAGTAAAGTTGGTATTATCTTCAACAGTGGTTTTTAACGTTAAAACGGTTTGTCCATTAGCGGTTTCTGCTAAATAATAGCCTCCATAAAGAGGAGAAAAATATTCTCCACCTAGCTTTACATGTTTATCTAGTGCGTTGTCTGGAATCAAATCAGGGTCGATATCAAACTGGTAGAGCATTTGTTTATTTGGCTGCCAATCTGTTATAACTTCTTTAAATACAACGCCATTTTGCCATTTACTAGTTCTCACTGCACCTATACCTTGTGCATCCATATCCGCCTGCAAAGGGCGAGGAATACCAATCAATTGCGAAAATGACATTGGGAACTCCCCCTCTGCAATGTAACTTACATTCGCCAATTGCCGCCAAACAACATCTATTGGTGCATTGATAACAACTGAATTTTTAACTTCGTATGTTTGCGATAGCTTTAAAAAATTCACCTCTAGCGGTGATAAAATCAAAGGTATTAATGCCACTGACATGACGACTTTTTTACTTTCTTTTTCTAATTTACGATGTACAAATCCAGCTAAGACTCCTCCTATACTTGCAAATAACATAAATGCAGGTAGCGCCATAGCGACACAGATACTCCCCTCTAAAAGAGTGACTATACTGACCAGTAAAAATACAAAAATAGGCTGCCAAGCCTTAACTGCCATTTGCTTATAAGACATTGATTTATTGAGTTTGCATTCAAAATAAATACGAATATAGCCAATCGCAATGGGGACTAAAAACATAAAAGAAATAGTGACTAAACTGCCGAAGTTAAACGCATCACTAAACTCTAGAAATACCCGTATAGATATGCCGTAAAGCACACCTAAAATAATGCCTATATATTTTGGAGAAAGCGTTCGCATAAATAGTTCTTTCAATGTTTAATTGCCAATAATGTTCCGAAGTTAACAACTATTTCTAACCGCAGCAATAAAAAACGCGGCCTGAGCCGCGTTTCATTGTTTAATAACTTTTAAACCTTTACTGCCAAGGGCGCTCAGCGTTAAGCTTTGCCTCAAAGGCGTCAATTTGTGGGTTGAGGGTTTCGGTGACGCCGATAAAATCTAAGCCACTTAATAAACGCTCTTTTACGTCTTTGCGAATATCAAAGCAAATTGGTGCAAACTTGTTACTGATAAGTACCTGATTTTCAAGATCGATGTCGATATGAATATCGTCGTGTTGCTCGCTCAGTACAAACAAGTCTTCCAATGTTTGCGCTGGTAGTGCAATAGCTAGCATCTGGTTATTGCCACAGTTATTAAAGAAAATATCAGCAAAGCTTTCCGCTAAAATCACTTCAAAACCATATTGCTTAAGCGCCCATGGTGCATGTTCACGTGATGAGCCGCAGCCAAAGTTATCGCGAGTTAGTAATATTTGCGCGCCTTGGTAACATGGCCGATTTAAAATAAACTCAGGGTTTGGCTCGTCGTTATCTAAATAGCGCCAATCATAAAACAATGCCGCATCAAAACCATCACGGCTGGTTGAGGTTAAAAACTGCTTTGGAATGATTTGGTCGGTATCGACGTTGTTTTTATCAAGTGGGGCCATTAAGCCACTAAAAAAAATGCTCATTAGGCTTCTCCTCTAATATCAACAAAGCGACCATGAATAGCTGCCGCAGCGGCCATTGCAGGGCTTACTAAGTGTGTACGACCACCACGGCCTTGGCGACCTTCAAAGTTACGGTTTGAGGTGGATGCACAGCGCTTGCCTGCACCTAAGCGGTCATCGTTCATGGCTAAGCACATTGAGCAACCCGGTTCACGCCACTCAAAACCAGCAGCTTTGAAAATATCAGCTAGGCCTTCATCTTCAGCCTGTTTTTTCACCAAGCCAGAGCCAGGTACAATTAACGCCTCAACACCAGCAGCCACTTTTTTACCTTCAACAATCTGTGCGGCGGCGCGTAAATCTTCAATTCGGCTATTGGTACATGAACCAATAAATACCGTATCTACGCTCGCTGACGATAACTTATCACCGGCTGTTAAACCCATGTATTTAAGCGCGCTGCGAATCGCATCAGCTTTAATTAAATCAGGCTCTTGATCTGGATCTGGAATGCATTCATCAACACCAATAACTTGCTCAGGGCTAGTGCCCCAAGTAATTTGCGGCTGAATGCTACTCGCTTCTAGTTCAACTTCTAAATCAAACTGCGCACCTTCGTCAGTTTTTAAGGTTTCCCAGTAGGCAACTGCAGCTTCAAAATCATCGCCTTGTGGAGCAAATGGGCGGCCTTTTAAGTAATCATAAGTGATTTGGTCTGAAGCGATTAAACCCGCTTTAGCGCCCATTTCAATACTCATGTTACACAATGTCATACGCGCTTCCATTGACAGTGCTGCAATACCTTCACCACAAAACTCTGCCACATAACCTGTACCACCAGCGGTACCTAGCTTACCAATCACCGCCATGATCAAATCTTTGGCTGTAACCGTTGGACGTAGTACACCATTAATTTGAATTTTTAATGACTTGGCTTTTTTCTGTTGTAGTGTTTGCGTCGCGAGTACGTGCTCAACCTCAGACGTACCAATACCATGGGCCAGCGCACCAAATGCACCGTGAGTAGAGGTATGGCTATCACCACAAACAATGGTAGTGCCAGGTAAAGTAATACCTTGCTCAGGCCCCATTACATGCACTATGCCTTGGTTAATTGAGTTTAAATCGTAAAGTACAATACCAAACTCTTTGCAGTTGGCATCAAGCGCCATCAATTGGTTTTTTGATACTTCACTGGCGGCATCTAATGAGCGGCTTTTGGTCGATACATTATGATCCATCGTTGCGATGGTTTTTTCAGGACAACGCACTTTACGGTTTTTCTCTCGCAGGCCAGCAAAAGCTTGCGGCGATGTCACTTCATGTACTAAATGACGGTCAATATAAAGTAAATCGGTTTGCTCATTAATACTAGCAACTACATGTGCTTGCCAGATTTTATCGTATAACGTTTGGGCCACTTGCTGATCCCCTAATTTGTTTGACTCGCCGCGTGACGGTGCAGCGAGTGAATAATTGTTTAAATACGTGCTGTTTTATATACGAGCGACAATTGCTGCGGCAACGTCTTGCGTTGTATAACCTGCATTTGGGTAAATATCCGGTGTACCTACGCCTGCTTCGACCGCTTCGGCTACTGCTTTTTCAATGCTGCGCGCCGCTTCATCTTGGCCTAGTGAATAACGTAGCATTAACGCGGCACTTAAAATTTGTGCGATTGGGTTTGCAACCCCTTTGCCAGCAATATCAGGTGCCGAACCACCAGCAGGTTCATACATACCAAAGCCTGACTGATTTAAACTTGCCGATGGCAATAAGCCCATAGATCCGGTGATCATCGCGCATTCATCTGACAATATGTCACCAAATAAGTTATCACACAGTAACACATCAAACTGGCTAGGTTGTTTAACCAGTTGCATTGCCGCGTTATCAACGTAAATATAATCAAGGCTTACTTCTGGGAAGTCTTTGCTTACTTCGGTTACTACTTCGCGCCATAATACACTTGATGCTAATACGTTGGCTTTATCAACCGACGTTACATGGTTATTACGTAATTTTGCTGCTTCAAAGGCAAAACGTGCAATGCGTTCAATTTCTTTGCGTGAATAAGTTTGTGTATCAAATGCGGTTTCTTCAGCCCCTTCGCCACTGCGGCCTTTTTCGCCAAAGTAAATACCGCCCGTTAGCTCGCGCACGCATAAGATATCAAAGCCTTTTTCGCTTATATCGGCACGTAATGGCGATGCAGCGCTCAGTGCTGGTAATAGTTGCGCTGGGCGTAAGTTACAAAACAAACCAAAGTGTTTACGTAGTGGCAAAAGTGATGCGCGCTCTGGTTGCTCATTGGCAGGAAGATGCTCCCACTTTGGACCGCCCACTGAACCAAACAAAATTGCATCGGCACTTTCACACGCTGCAAGGGTTTGATCGGGTAACGCTTTACCAAATTGATCAATCGCAGCGCCGCCAATGGCATGATGATGACGAGTTAAAGTAAAACCAAATTTACTGCTCACAGCATCCAATACCTGCTCTGCTGCTGCCATTACTTCTGGGCCGATACCGTCGCCTGCTAATACTGCAACGCTATAATTTGATTGACTCATCCTGCTTTCCTTTGTTGTTTTAAATCAGACACTTTTTGTGCACGATAAATTAAGTTATAAACGCGGATCATGGCGCGTACTGACGCCTCAACCACATCCGCGGCAATGCCCGCGCCGTGATAAGGGCGGCCATCGTATTTAGCTATTATATTTACTTCACCTAATGAACTGGCGCCTTCACCGGTCGCCTCTAGATTAAATTCAATCATTTCAACAGCCATACCCGTTAAACGTTCAATCGCTAAGAATGACGCCTCTACAGGGCCATTGCCGGTAGCCGCTTCTTGTTTAGACTCACCATTAATCGTCATCCCAATCGTTGAGCTTGCTACTGATTGCGAGTTAGACGTTGAGTTAACAAACTCTAATTGGTATTTGTCGTCTTTATCACTGATTTGGTTAAAATAAATCATCGCTTCTAGATCGTAGTCGTACACTGTACCTTTTTGATCGGCAAGGGTTAAGAAGCTTTCATATAGGCTATCCATATCGTAATCAGATTTTTGATAGCCTAATTCTTCAAGGCGGTGCTCAATAACATGACGACCCGAACGTGAGGTCATATTTAATTGATTATTTGGTACGCCGACGCTTTCTGGTGACATAATTTCATAGGTATTTTGCGCTTTTAATACACCGTCTTGATGAATACCTGAACTGTGGGCAAAAGCATTCTCGCCAACAATCGCTTTGTTAGGTTGCACTGGCATATTACAAATTTTCGCCACTTGGCGTGATGCGCGATAAATCTCTTCACTGCGAATATCGGTATACACTTTTAAGTGGTCTTGGCGCATCTTCATGATCATCGCCACTTCTTCAAGTGAACAGTTACCCGCACGCTCACCAATACCATTAATAGTACATTCGATTTGCCGTGCACCGGCTTGCACCGCTGCAACAGAATTGGCAACAGCCAAACCTAAATCATTATGACAATGTACACTTAACCGCGCTTTATCAATATTTGGCACGTTATTCATTAAATGGCGGATCATCGCCGCGTATTCGTCTGGCGTAACAAAACCAACTGTATCTGGTAAGTTGATGGTTGATGCACCAGCATTAATCGCCTGCTCAACAATTTTGCATAAATCCCAATGCGGTGTACGGCCTGCGTCTTCGCATGAAAATTCCACATCATCAGTATAATTACGGGCAAGCTTAATTGATTTAACCGCCATGGCTGTCGCATCATCTAAGCTCATACGTAGCTTGTGTTCTAAATGCAAAGGGCTGGTAGCAATAAAAGTATGAATTCGACTTTGTTGTGCTGTGCGAAGTGCTTCGCCACAGGCTTCAATATCTTTAGCAACAGCGCGTGCTAAACCACAAATAATAGGGCCTTTCACTTCTGTAGCTATACGTTGCACTGAACGAAAATCGGCAGGGCTCGAAACCGGAAAACCTACTTCCATCACATCCACATTTAGGCGGCTAATAGTATGCGCCAGCTGGATTTTATCTTCTTCAGTCAGGCTCGCTTTAAGCGCTTGCTCACCATCACGTAAAGTGGTGTCGAAAATCCATACTTTATCTTGTTCTTGCATAATCTACCCTTAATTCTCTGCTGCCCTGGATGCGAGATAAAAAAAACCCCGCGATATGCGGGGTTTTTTGTGTTTACTTAATGCAAATACACTAATCCCCGCTCACGTGCGCTTGCAGTAAGAGGTTCAGTTTTAATGTAATTAAATGAGTGTTTTGCATCGTCTTTACTAAATGTGTGTGTTCAGTGAGCCCTATTTTTAACACTTCAAAACTGCGCATGCAAGCATAATCTCACCTTTAAATGGAATGAAAAACCACAATAAAAGAAAATAAATTTCGTATAAAACCAACTTTAAGGTTATATAATTCAAACCAAACCTAAAGCAACCATAATATACTTTACTTTATGGCCGATCCTGCTTAGATAAGTTTTCTATTTTAATGTCAACCTACTCGCCGATAATACAATCCCGATATGCTCAATTAACAACGCCAACTTACTTATTGCATCAATTGCAGCTTTACTCACAGATACTTGAAGTGTCATGTTAGAAATAAAAGGCTAGCCGACATAAAGCAGCCTCTCTAATTGTCACTCATTCAATAAGTGTTATTTATATACATAAAGAGAATATTCTTTTAAAAGCTCTAAACTCGCTTTTTCTACTTTTAAGTTATTTACTTTTTTATGCGAGCCATACCATTGGATGGAGCCTTGGAATTCATCATCAAATGGTAACACTATAAAAGAAGATGTTTCTGAACCAATCGGTGAATTTGGCTCATACCAAATAAGATTACTATCTTGAGAGTAAATCCTCCCAGACTTGCCAGTAATGAGGTAATGGTAATACTTCCAATCCGGGCAACCTCCAAAAACAAATGCATCCATTCCTGTAGACATACTCAGCGTATTATTCATTTGTTCATTGAGCGTTATCCCCTGAGGACCATTCCTTGGCCCACCCATTAAACGAAAAGAACAACTTAAATCGAGGTTGTGAGCATTTATAAAATTTGTCCAATAATCCATATATTTAGACCAAGAAGCCTGCCTTTTTTTCTGCCTTTCTAAAAACTCTTGCTCGCGCTTATTTTGTATCTTTAATTGCAAGGCATTATTGACAACTTCACCATTAATATAGCTCTGCGCGCCTTTAGATTTTAAAAGATCGATGACTTTTGAATTATCATTTGTAATAGCAATGCCTAATGCTGTACTGCGGTCCATGTTTTTATAATTTAAATCAGCACCATACTTTATAAATATCTCAGTATGTTTTGCGTTCCCGCTATTATTGATAGAGTACATCAAGGGTGTGTCGCCAAATACATTCTGATGATTAATATCAACGCCTAGTCTTACTAACTTATCAATATATAACGCCAATGTTCTGTAATTCAAAGAACTAGACATTATATGAAAAGCATTTTCACCCACTTCATTTTCATATGAGTAGTTACAACCATTACTAGCCATGTAGTTCATTAAAGTAAGGTCAGTGGTATCTTTTAAAAGAGTTTCCATACAGACAGGCAAGCTGTCACGACTCTCTTTGCAATTAGGGTCAACCCCACCTTCAAGCGCATATTTAATCAAAGAAAAATAACTATGTTCAATGCCTTGGCTAAGCGTTCTGCAGCTTTTAGCTATTTTTTCATCATCCATAAAATCTTGTAATCGAGGAGTAACTTTTTTACCACCTCGAATAATCTCTACATCTAAAACTCGCTCATAATAACCACTGTTGTTTTTTTTATAATACAAATAGCTCGCCCAAGCGATAAGGCTCAGTAATACAAAACTTAAAAATATTTTTTTCATCTGTTATTCCTTAACGTAATTTATTAGAAGTTCCTTTTTTTTACACAACCGAATAGTGTATTATATTTACCGAAAATACGATATTACTTTTGCATTTTCAATAGTCATGTAAGACACGGAAACATTTTATAAAGGATTATTTATGCCAAAGCATACTGCTTTTAAGATCATTACATACCTCATTTTTGTCACTTTGCTTGGTTGTGAAAAGACTGACCCTGACCCTGACACACAAAAAAACGAATCTAAAGCAACCCAACCCATAGCTTTAAAAGAAGATATCACCGACGCTGCGCAATTTGATCAAGAGCGTATCCAGTTTTTGTGGCAGGGACCTCAGCAAGAAAAAAGAACGATATGGAGCATCAAAATAGATGGAACAGATCTTCGCCAGGTGCTTGATGAGAAAGAACTTTCATTCAACACCCCTCCTGGCGGTAATGGTGGGCACATAACATACCTTTCTCGCTCACCAAATAACCGCTATTTAGCGCTAATTATGTACCAAGAAGTCATTGTTTATGATCTGTTAACTCGAGATCACCTTATCATCGGTGAAGCAGTAAGAGGCCAACCACAACTGATAATTTGGAAAGATAATACCTTCAATGTTTACATGTCTAAATTTGGCGACCACTCGCGAAACTTATATGTCGACTTGAACAACCTAACAGTAACAGAGAAAAAAGAAAATAGTGATACGGTCTATTTAAAAGATGGTTCAACTCTCTCTTTTCACAAGTTTCATATGAGTAAATACAAGGACGATAAAAGGCTCTTTAAAATTGATCTAGATGGGTATGATAAACTTAACAAACCATATCTAAATGGATACGATAAACTTAATGAACTATATCTTAATAATGAACAAACACATGGGCTACTGCACACTAAAGAAAGGTCTTTTTACTTTAATATAACAACTGGAAAAATACTCAGCACCTTCGATAATAACTTTTTTACACCGTGGCATATTAACCATGCTAATAGCCAACTAATAGGCACTGACAAAGAGCATAAACAGTTAACCTTTTATAATATAACGACAAAAACAACAACAAACATTTTAACCTCCGCCACCAAATTAAGAATAATAAGCCCACTTAAAGCAAGTGCCTACAATCAAGAAAAGCCCTCCCTTTTACCTAAACTCTCAAACTTACCAAAAGGGTACATTTACGGAGACCGCAAAGTCGATGAAAATTATTATTTTGGAGAAAAAGTTGATGGAAAAGCAAAAGGTTATGGGGAAATGTATCAACGTTACACTCACCTTTGGCAATATCAAGAAAAAAACAATACTCTGATACCGCTTCACTATAAAGGAAATTGGAAAGCGGGTGTATTTGAGGGTAATGGCGAGGTTATTTATACAAACGGTAGTCGCTATAAAGGAGAGTTTTCTTCTTACCTTCATCACGGTCAAGGACGTTTTACTGATAAAGACGGAAACGGCTTTGATGGAAGCTGGAACAAAGGACAAAAACATGGCCGTGGCCTCTGCCTTACCTACCGTAAACCAACTCCATGTGAATACTACTACAATGCAATAGTTACTTATGAGGGAGAGCTAGACGACAACGGCATACGTAACGGTACGGGTACTTTTAGTTGGGTACCTTACATTAAAAAAAACATCTATAAAGGTAACTTCAAAAATGATTTATTTCACGGTCAAGGCGTGCTAACCAAGACCTATTATAGTAACGACGTTTATAAAGGGCAATGGCAATTGGGCCTGCGCCACGGTCAAGGCACACAAACCAATGGCGAAACTCATTATGAAGGACAATGGAAAGCCGATAAGCGCCATGGTAAAGGTACACAAACTAAAGGCAACATTCGCTACGAAGGCATGTGGCGAGTCGATTATTATAATGGTCAAGGAACATTAAATGAAAATGGTAATATCTACAGTGGACTATTCAGTGCTGGCTGGCTATTTGGTCAAGGCACATATAAAAACAAAAATGGAGACAGCTATAACGGAGAATTTGAATACTCCCGTTACAATGGATATGGAGTAATGAACTACGCAAATGGTGATCAATACAGTGGCCAATGGCTATCCCACATGAGGTGGGGTAAAGGCAAGTTAACCTTAGCAAATGGTGACTTTTATGATGGCGATTGGGACAACGATACAAAGCATGGCGAAGGAGTCTGTCAAGAGAATTCAGAGGAATACCCATGCCAATACTTTCGTGGTTATAAATTACATAATATACGTGATGGTTATACAAAATCTAGAGTTATCATAGACGATGGCTACGGTGAGGTGTTGGGCGACTATATTGGGGAGCTTGAAAACAATATCCCCCATGGACAAGGGTCATTTATAAATAAATATCAACGTTTTTATATTGGTCACTTTGACCACGGTCTATTCAATGGTCAGGGGATATTACTAACTTCACATCATGGCATTATCTATGATGGTATGTGGATCAAAGGCAAACCTAATGGCTACGGAAAAACGAATATATTTGAAGGGCACTGGAAAGATGGCGTGGCTCATGGAGTAGGTAAGTTACATATAGGTATTAACAGCACGAGGCGTATTATTAAAGGTAACTGGCAAGATGGAGAAATCAGTGAGGGAACTATTATATACCAAGATGTTGATTATATAGAAGATAAAGCTATTTACACTAATAACTGTGTTTATACTGGGAGGTTATCGTTATCTATTAATACAAAAATTACCTATTCAACAAGTGACATGACTTTTGTTAAGGTCACCCCACAAGGGAAATGTGTACGTGTAGAACAAGAAAAAGAACACAACACTAATGCTTTGAGTAAAAACCATTTACAAAAGGATAGCAAATGAAACGTATTATAGTATCGATATTAGTCATTTGTTTTAGCTTAGGCGAGTGCGAACATGAAGCTCGAGCTCAAGTCCCACCTAAAATGGAAGCACAGCAAATCAAACAACCATTACTTGACTTGTTTGCCAAGCCAAAGTTGACAACTGAAAAAGCTAAACTAGAGGAAGCGCTTATTCTAAAAGCAATAGCAGATGACCCTTCGGCCCAAATCGCATTAGCAAATATGTATGAAAATGATAACCAACAAAAACGCGCCTTATTTTGGTATCAGCAAGCAGTTGAACATGGCGGTATAGATGAAGAAAATGCCATTCTTAAATTTTCTCAACAAAAACTAGCACAAAGTAACGACCCTAAAGATATATTTATGTGGACAAAGTATGCAGCTGAACACGGCGATATTAGCGCACAAGAAAAAACAATGGAATACTATCGTAGGGGTCAAAAAGTTAAAAAAAACCTTATTGAAGCCGAAAAATGGCTAAGAAAACTAATTAGCCACGAAGCCAAAAAACCTACATTTAAACTGGTAGAGCTACAGTTAGATACAATTAATTCAAATAGAGAAAAGAACATCCCTAGCGCGATTGCCCTAGCCAAAAAACTCGCTGAATCGGGGTCTGTAGACGCGGCTTATTTTTTAGGTTGGTTGCACCAATTTGGCTCATTGTTGGATAAAGATATTACCAAAGCGATTTACTGGTATAAAAAAGCAGCCGAGTTAGCTGATATTCGTGCATATCGCAGTTTAGGGTGGATATATCACTCTCACTATAACGATAATAAAGCAGCCGCTCACTGGTATGAAAAATCTGCTTATTTAGAAGATCAAGTATCTCAGTTTAATTTAGCCGTTTTATATCACTTAGGGAAAGGGGTAGATAAAGATTTAAAAACTGCAGCCCAACTGTATGAAAAAGCAGCTTATACAGGGCATAATTCCGCAAGAATTAATTTGGCTAATATGTATGCGAATGGTATTGGGGTGAGCAAAAATAAAGAGCTGGCCGAGCAATATTATAACGGTTATCAGCATATAAACCTCGCGACTGAAAAAAAACAAAGTCAGCTAAATATAGAACCAAATATTGATTATATAAAAATAGATATAGCAGATTTGGATTTATCAACTCAAAACTTTTATACGCTCCATGAACGTTTAGGAATTTATAGCCACTCAATTGATATAAGTAAACTTCCCGTTTTAGAAGATAACTCAGTGATCCTATTATTTGTTAATATACCAACTTTAGGGCATTACTCTGTAAGTAAAGGAACAAAAAGTAGCTTATACCAACGAACTCTTATTAATGATGTAACTATTAATAATTTTAGATCTGGTAATTTATAACACAATAAAACGTTGGTCCATTATCATGGGTCAACGTTCATAATAAGCGCTTAAATAGGATAATTAAAAACATCACTCCAGTATTATGGACGGCATTACGGGCACATCCGAATACGGATTGTAAAGATCTTTATAGGCTACACCTTTTAAAATGTAAGTAGGATCTTCCCCATTTCTAAGATCTTGTAATAAATCAAAATCACCACTTTTAGGTATGTCGGTAAATTTTATATTTACATAAGCATTACCATCGAAAACACTAGATATTGACCTAATCTGCTGCCAGTCATGTTGTTTGTTTCTAAAAATCAATTGCGCTTGGCCATAATTAGGGTTACTGGCATTAACTTTGTAAACGTATTCATAATCACTGCTGGTAATTATTACTTTATTCAATTGGTTAACTTGGATTGGCACCAGCGGCGAAGCTTTAATACTAGCCGCCCCGAGCGAATTTTGCGATAGTAGCGCACTTAAGGCAACAATGACTGTTGTGTATCTTTTCAAAAAAAGCATTTTTCCCTCCTTGGTAAATTAAGATATGTTTATACTTTCACTTAAACTTTGTAGTAGAGCAACAACCAGCCACTATACTACGGCATAACATTAAACCATTGTTGTTCCTACTAGGTTTACCCATTAATGATAGTCGCACACTCTTCTCAACTGTTCTAGCAATCGTTTTTCCGATTTATTTTTGCACAATGGCTGTCAAGACAATAGTAAAGCTTTTTATCATCGTCATAGCATTGTTGCATTAATCTGGCTTGATATTCGCTATCGCTCAACGTTAATAGATTATTCAGCTCAGATATTACTGATTTATTTTGCATGTCCCACTTTTGCGTTCTCAGCTTTTGATCATTATTATTAATTACAGCGGTGTAAACTTTACTTTCTTCTCGTTTGGCCTCTGCTATATTAAAAAAACCTTTAATTGGCGTTTCAGTGCCTTTTACTATTTCAACATTACCATCGTCAGCTGCTAACGGAATAGAGCGGTTTACACTGAGCAACAGCGCCCGTGTTTTGGGTATAACATAACCATAAATATGGGTTACCTTGCTCTTAATAATGTGGTCGTTATACCAATCGCTGTAGGTTTTATCTTTACTATTAATATCAGGGCGCTTTAAATCTGCAACTGCAATTTTTTTGTAGCTAAGAGTATTGGTTTTACCCTTATAGCTTTCTAGTTGAGTTTTAAACGTATCAAACCACTTATCACCTTGGCTTGCCGCTAACAAGCTTATCGCATCAACCGGCGGCACAATAATAGGTCGGGTTTTATGGGCATGAAACGGGTTTCGTGTTGTTAACTGCTTGTCATCAACAGCCTCTAACACCGCACCTTCATCACTGCTTAATAGTATTGGTGCGGCTCCATCGCTATCAGCCGCCACTACACGATTAAACAACGGGGTGAGCTTA
The DNA here is from genome assembly GCF_014164495.1 of Pseudoalteromonas sp. SG41-5. Lineage (NCBI taxonomy): Bacteria > Pseudomonadati > Pseudomonadota > Gammaproteobacteria > Alteromonadales > Pseudoalteromonadaceae > Pseudoalteromonas > Pseudoalteromonas sp. SG41-5. The sequence goes on from NZ_JACJFH010000029.1 coordinate 49,070, forward strand.
CTAATTGGCTCCCCCTTATTAACATAACCGGTAAGTAAATACGCTTTAGGAAAACTAGATTGCCCTGTATTAAATTGCTCAGTCATTGTTCATCCTTGATATTAAACACGCCATAAATATATATTGACCCCATCCCCCAAATACCACATTCCTTTAAGGGTATTTTTCTCTTTTTTTGAGTAAGTAAATCCGTTTCTACAATATAGTCATCGAAATAGAATCGACCATTCGGCTTCACCTCCTCCGTTGACCTTATCGTTTCAATATATAATACTTTATTTTTTTTATCTGAGAAAAAATATGTATATCTATCATAGTCCAATATAATACGCTTACTAGGATCTGATAAATTAATCCAGTAATTTTTAGGGTATCCAAGTCCCTCTGATAAAAAAGAAATATAATCGCCGAAAGGGGATACTTTTAAATACTGCATAGTAAAATGGTTATTAAAACCTAAATCCACCTTCTCTATCACGTCGCCATTAAAATCATATAACCAGTATTTATTTTTTTTATCGGCTAAAAACGTTTTACCATCTGGCAATAAAAACAAGCCATTAGAGTAAATAATTGGTCGCTCAGTGAGTGTTTTAGTCGGTACATGGTAGTTATAATGTTTACCACTGGCGTAAAAAATCACATTTTCACTGTC